>CAYUIN010000291.1:0-4176 GCA_964444695.1 uncultured Desulfocurvus sp. | reverse complement strand
TCTTGAACTCGCCCATGTGGCAGATGTCGAAGATGGAGGCCTGGGTCCTTGTGTGCTCATGCTCTTCGAGGATGCCTCCGGGATACTGGACGGGCATGTCCCATCCGGCGAAGGGCACCATCCGGGCGCCGTTGGCCACGTGCCAGGGGTGCAGCGGGGTTCTCAATAGATCCGGCAATGATTCCTCCGTGTCGGGCATAGTCGCTTTTCGGCCGCCTTATACAGCATGATCCTGGGGCTTGTCGACTGATTCCGCCCGCGATTTCCGGATGGCCTTGAACTCGTCGAGGTGCGTCACCAGCCGCCCGTACTGGCGGCGCACCTCGCGTCCGTAGGGCGTCAGTTCCTCGTCCTTCCTGCGCAGGTAGGTCCGCGCCAGGTAGGCGTCCTGGAGCACGCTCTCGGCGATGGCGATGACGCTTTGCACCAGCTCCTCGAAATAGTTGACGATCTCGAACTTGAGGTCGTTCAGGATGGCGTTCGTCTGTTCCAACGCCTCCAGCCAGCCCAGGCGGGAGCCCTTGGCCGTGCGCCGCGCCAGGTCCTCCAGGACCTGGATCTTGCGGGCCTGCTGGATGAAGCTGTATTTGGCCCAGACCTCCTGGTACAGCTCGTTCATGGCGCTGAAGGTCTCGTAGTTGTCCTGGCTCTTCAGGTAGCTGTCCAGGACCTTCACGACGTTGGAATAGAACTCGTCGGAATAGCCCACGATGCGCCGCTGGTGCTTGGAGAGCCAGGCGAACAGGAACTTCAGGCGCTTTTCGTGGGTGTCGGTGTTCTCCACCACCTCGTGGCGCTTGTAGATGATGCGCCCCGTGTATTCCCCGCGCGCGATGTCGTTCAGGCGCAGGAAGAGGTTGGTGGTGTCCTTGATGATGTTCATGGAGGCGTCCACGCGGCCCGTGAGCGGGTGGATGACCTCCTGGCGCAGCACGGACAGGGCGCGGTCCTGTCGGACGTTCTCGCGGTCGTACTTGTGCTGGCGGTAGACCACGCGCAGGATCACCACCCGCCGCCCGGGGTCCACGAAATAGCGCCCCTTGCCCAGCGCGGCCAGGACGTCCTTCTGCTCGCGGTCCACCTGGACCAGGGCCGTCTTCTCCACGCGCGGGTAGCGCTTGGACAGCGGGTCCGAGGCCAGGGTGGTGATGGTCCTGTCCGACTGGCCCAGGACGCGGACCATGAAGTCCTCGCCCATGCGCTGCAAGCGGCGCGAGAACAGCGCCGAGGACGTGCGCCGCTCGGAGACGATGGGGAAGCCGTACAGCTCCATCAGGAACTGGTAGACGAACAGCCGGTGGCGCTCGTAGCGGGCGTTGTCGCCCACGGCGAACTTGCCGATCTTCAGCCCGAAGCGCTTGATCTCGTTGTCCAGGTCCGAGGGGAAGGAGGCGTACAGGCCCGCCAGGTGGAAGCTGCCGCTGGCGTCCTTGGCCAGGACGTGGGCCCGGTCCATCTCCAGCAGGTAGGGCAGGATCTCGGGGTAGTTCTCCAGGGCCGAGAGGTCCTTGCGCAGGAAGTCCTTGCGGAAGGTCTCCTGGGTCCGCTTGGGCAGGCGGTTCAGGAAGGTCTGGCGGTTCTGGTTGAAGACCGTGCGCTCCACCGGGCAGGCGCTGACCGGGCCCATGGAAGCGTCGCTCAACAGGTCGTGCAGGATGTCGAACTGGAAGATTTCCGAGAAGTAGGACAGCGGCCGGGCCAGGGCGACCATGGAGAAGCCGGGCAGGCGGTTGTATTCGTACGGGTCGGACTCGAAGGAGGGCAAGAGCTCGCGGGACTCCACCAGCGGGTAGTCCTCCTGCTCGAAATAGGGCCGCAGCAGGCAGTGGCGGATCTGCACCCAGTCCAGATACCGCTTGAGCGCGCCCAGCGACGCGATCTGGACCGGCTGGTCCGACCCGCCGCCGAGGTTCGCGAACTCGCGGACCTTGCCGAACGCCTGCTGCCAGGAAAATGCCATACCCTTTTCGCCGCTCCTCCCGGACCTGGGCCCGCCGGGCCGCAGGGCGCGCAGGCCGTGCGTTTTCCCCCGGGCGTGTCCGGTGGACAAGTCTAGCGGCCCCAGCGGGCGATGACAATACAAAAAAGAAACGATTCCGCCACGCAGGGCGCCACGGGGGCCTGTCCGGCGGCTTGATGTTTTCGGCCCGGGCGGGCATAACGTGCCGCTGGGGCGCCGCGCCGGGGCGGGCGCGGACGCGGGCCGTGGAAAAAGCGGTTCCGTTTTTGCGCCCCCTGTCGTATTTTCAACCGTCCGCGCCGTGCGGACCCCGGCGACCCTGAAGCGAGGCCACACCGAGAGCATGGGTACCGAAAGCCTGATCAAGTTCCTGAACGTCGTCGGCAGCGTGTACGACGCGTACTCCGCCGTGCTGTTCCTGCCCGCCGCCACGGGCGAGGGCTTCGCCATCGCGGGCAAGTTCAGCCTGGGCGACAGCATCGCCGACGACACGGTGATCATGCCCGGCCAGGGCCTGGTGGGCTGGATCCTGCGCAACCAAAAGCCCCTGCTGATCAACAATTTCGACCAGAAGCGCAGCCACCTCGGCTACTACGAGACCAAAGAGGAAACCAAGATCAAGGCCTTCATGGGCTGCCCCGTGCAGGGCGGCGGGGCCTTGTGCGTGGACAGCCGCCGCCAGTATTCCTTCTCGGACAAGGACCAGAAGATCCTGGACCTCCTGGCCCGCCTGGCCTGCGACATCCGCTCCGACTCCTGCCTGCTGGGCCAGGGGTTGGAGGAAAGCCGCTACTACCGCGCCCTGCAACTGGTCAGCGCGCTGCGCGGGCGCTCGCCGCGCTGGTCGGCGTACCTGGCGGCCTTCCTGGAGCTGGTGGGCGAGGCCACGGGCTTCACGCACTGCTTCCTGGCCGAACGCGACGAGAAGGGCGCGGGCTACTTCCTGGAAGGCGTGCCCGCCCAGTTCTTCCCGCCCCAGGTCCAGCGCCCGGACAAGTTCCCCATCAAGAGCGGGCTGGTGGGCTACGTCTTCGGTTCGTCCCAGGCCGTGTACAGCGGCGACAAGGGCTGCTGCCCGGCGGGCAAGTCGCTGTTCGGCAAGGACGTGGCCGCGCCCAAGCTGGGCAGCTTCGTGCTGCTGCCGGTGCCCATCGGCCGCAAGACGCGCGGGGTGCTCGTCCTGACGCACCCGGAACCCCTGGCCGTGCCCCCGGCGATGCGCACCTTCCTGGAAATGGCCGTGGACAACCTCTCGCTATTTTTGGAGAACCTGTACCTCCAGGCGCGGTTGGCCCAGGCCGGGGCTTCCTGACGAAAAAATCCCTCCACCGGCATTGCGGGCGCATCGTATTTAATATATACAGTGCGCAGCGCGCAGAGTTTTTCTAGACTTTTTCCCGCGCTTTTCTCACATCGACGCACAACAACCCATCGCAAGGGGTTCTCGTATGTTCTTCAAACGCCTTCTGGGGATGCTCGGCAAGGACCTTGCCATGGACCTCGGCACGGCCAACACCCTGCTGTACACCCCCAAGGACGGCATCGTGCTCAACGAGCCGTCCGTGGTGGCCATGGACGCCAAGACGGGCAAGGTCATCGCCGTGGGCAAGGAGGCCAAGGACTTCCTGGGCCGCACGCCGGACCGCATCCGCGCCATCCGGCCCATGAAGGACGGCGTCATCGCCGACTTCGAGGTCACCAAGGAGATGATCACCTTCTTCATCAGGAAGGTCATCAAGGGCCTGTCCCTGGTCAAACCGCGCATCGTGATCTGCGTGCCCACGGGCATCACCCAGGTGGAGAAGCGGGCCGTCATCGAAAGCGGGCTGCAATCCGGCGCGCGCGAGGTCAAGCTCATCGAGGAGCCCATGGCCGCGGCCATCGGCGCCGGGCTGTCCATCGAGGAGCCCATCGGCAACATGGTGGTGGACATCGGCGGCGGCACCACGGAGGTGGCCGTCATCTCCCTGTCCGCCGTGGCCTACGCCGAGTCCGTGCGCGTGGCGGGCGACGAGATGAACGAGGCCATCCAGCGCTATTTCCAGGACCACTACCAGCTGCTGATCGGCGAGAACATGTCCGAGAAGGTCAAGATGAAGCTGGGCAGCGCCGCGCCCCTGGACGAGACCCTGGTGGGCGAGGTCTCGGGCAAGAACATCGTGGACGGCACGCCGCGCTGCATCGAGATCACCGACGCCCAGGTCCGCGAGGCCATC
>CAYUIN010000290.1:0-4184 GCA_964444695.1 uncultured Desulfocurvus sp. | reverse complement strand
GACCAGGAGCAACACGGCGCCGCCGGAACGAACAACAGAAGGCCGCGCGGACGTCGTCCGCGCGGCCCCGCTTTTCGTCCTCTGCCGTGTTCTAGCCCAGCCTGCCGAGCATCTCGAAGGCGTCCGCCACGTCCAGGGGTCTGGCGAACATGTAGCCCTGGGCCTCGTTGCATTCCACTTCGCGCAGGCGGTCCAGCTGGTCGCCGCTTTCCACGCCCTCGGCCACCACGCCCAGGCCCATGTTCCGGGCCAGGCTGACGATGGCCCGCACGATCTCCAGTTTCTCGGTCTCGTCGCCCTCGCCGCTGATGAAGGAGCGGTCGATCTTCAGCGAATCGATGGGGAATTTCTGCAAGTACGACAGGGAGCTGTAGCCCGTACCGAAGTCGTCCACGGCCAGCTTCACGCCCAGGGCCTTGAGCTGGGCCAACTTGTCCACCGTGCGCCGGGCGTCGGACATGATCACGCTCTCGGTCAGCTCCAGGCGCAGGCATTCGCCGCGCACGCCGTACTCCTCCATGGCCTCGGCCACCATGTCCACGATGTCCTCGCGCTGCAGCTGGCGGTTGGAGACGTTGACGCTCATCACGTAGCAGTCGCGGTCCGGGGCCTGCTCGCGCCACTGGTGCATCTGGCGGCAGGCCTCGCGCAGCACCCAGCGGCCCAGGGGCACGATGAGCCCCGTGTCCTCGGCCAGGGGGATGAACATGTCCGGACCGATGCGCCCGCGCGTGGGGTGGTCCCAGCGCACCAAGGCCTCGAAGCCCTTGAGGCGCCCGTCCTCCACGGCGACGATGGGCTGGTACTGGAGCACGAACTGCTCGCTCTCCAGGGCCTCGCGCAGGTCGTTTTCCAGGCGCAGGCTCTCCACGGCGTTGTCGTGCATCCGGGTGTTGAAGATCACGAACCGGTCCTTGCCCAGGTCCTTGGCGTGGTACATGGCCGTGTCCGCGTCGCGCAGCAGCTCCACCGGGTCGGTGTATCCCGCCGTGCGCAGCACCAGGCCGATGCTGGCGCTGGAATACATCTCCTGGCCCATGTTCACGAAGGGCTGGCGGACGCGGGTCTGGATGCGCCGCACCACGTCCACCACCTCGCGGTTGGAGCCGTAGTCCTCCAGCAGGATGGCGAATTCGTCGCCGCCCAGCCGGGCCACGGTGTCCACTTCGCGCAGGTTGCGCGCCAGGCGCCCGGCGATCTCCACCAGGTAGCGGTCGCCCATCAGGTGGCCCAGGCTGTCGTTGATCTTCTTGAACCCGTCCAGGTCCACCAGCATCACGGCGAAGCGGGCCTCGGGGCGGCGCTGGGAGCGGTGCACCGCGCGTTGCAGGCGCTCGTGGAACAGGGCCCTGTTGGGCAGGCCGGTCAGCGCGTCGTGGAAGGCCTGGTGCGCCAGCTCGGCCTCGAAGGCCTTGCGCTCGGTGTTGTCGGAATAGATGTAGTACACGCCGGTGATCTCGCCGCCGATGGTCACCGGGTAGCCGACCATGGTCACGGGGATCAGGCGGCCGTCCTTGTGGCGGCGCAGGGTCTCGCGGTGCACGGGGTTCCCGGCCAGGATGTGCGCCCGGAAGGTCTCCACCTCGGGCCAGTGGTCCTCGGGCACCACCAGGGTGCGCATGGCCAGGCCGCGCACCTCGTCCAGGCGGTGGCCGAACATGGACTCGAACCCGGCGTTGAGGTCCACGATGCGGTTTTCCAGGTCCACCAGGGCGATGGCCTGGGGCGAGCTTTCGAAGAGCTGGCGGAAGTAGGCCTGCTGCTGGTCCAGGGCCGTGCGCGCGGCCTTGAGGTCCGTGACGTCGAGCATGGAGTTGAGGGTCTTGGCCGTGCCCGGGATGCGCGAGACCGTGAGATAGACCCACAGCTCCCGCCCGCCCGGGCCCGTCAAGCGGACCTCGTAGCCGCGCGGGGCGGCGTTGGAATCGCCCAGGCGCAGGCCGTGGAAGGTGCGCATGCGCTCCACGTCGTCGGGGTGGAACAGCTCGGTGTAGCGCATCCGGCCCTCGATGCCCTCGCGCTCCTGGCCGGTCAGCGCGCAGAACTGCGAGTTGACCAGGGTGATGGTCCCGTCGGGATCGTCCACGAAGATGGCCGTGCCGGTGTTCTCGAAGAACGAGCGGTAGCGCGTCTCGGATTCGCGGATCTCGCGCTCGGCCTCGCGCCGTGCGCTGATGTCGCGGAAGGTGCCCACCAGGAAGGACTCGCGCCCCGCCCGCGCCCGGGAGACGACGGCCTCCATGGGGAAGGTCGCCCCGTCGGCGCGCCGCCCGGTGACCTCGGCCCGGCCGGAGCCGATCAGGGCCCGCAGCTCCGCCGGGTCGGCGAACAGCTCGTGGGCCCCGTAGCCCGCCAGGGCCGCCGCCGGGCGCCCGAAAAGGTCCGGCGCGGCGGGGTTGGCCGCCAGGATGCGCCCGCCGTCCGCCGCGAAGGTCACGATGGCGTCGCGCGCGGTGGTGAACACGGCCTCGGTCTTGGCCAGGGCCTCCTGCAGGGCGTCCATGACCTGATTGTAGCGCCGGGCGATGTGCCCGACCTCGGTGAACGGCTCCTCGGGCACGCGCAGGGAGAGGTCGCCGGTGGCGGCCTGGCGGTCCATGGCCGAGAACAGGTCCACCAGGTCCGAGCGCGCGCCGTGTTCGGAGATGTTCAGGCCGATGTCCTCGTCCTCGGCGCTGACGCGCAGGGGGTGGATGCGGTCGATGCCGCGCATGATCAGCCAGGGCAGGACGAAGGAGATCGCGAAGGCCGCCAGCACGCCCTCGAGCTGGACCTGCAGCTGCGCGGCCAGGCCCAGGCCCGTGCCGATGCGCTGCGGGTCGCCGAACAGGGCCACGGCCAGGGTGCCCCAGATGCCGCAGCCCAGATGCACCGGCACGGCGCCGATGGCGTCGTCCACGCGCAGCTTGAGCAGCAGCCACTCGCAGCCGATGCACACCGGCCCGGACACCGCGCCGATGACGAAGGCCCCGGTGGCGTCCACACAGTGGCAGTTGGCGGTGATGGCCACCAGCCCGCCCAGGGAGCCGTTGATGACGTAGGCCACCTTGGGCACGCGCGACAGGCGCCAGCCCAGCAGCATGCAGGACAGCCCGCCCACGGCCCCGGCCAGGGTCGTGCGGGCGATGATCCCCGGGACCTCGGCGTTCATGGCCAGGGTGCTGCCGCCGTTGAAGCCGAACCAGCCGAACCACAACAGCAGCGCCCCGAGCACGGACAGCGGGACGTTGGAGCCGTGCATCTCATGGGCGGTGCCGTCGGCGGCGAAACGCCCGGTGCGCGGGCCGATGACCACCAGCGCCGCCAGGGAGATCCAGCCGCCCACGCTGTGGACCACGGTGGACCCGGCGAAATCCACGAAGCCGCGCGCGGCCAGCCAGCCCGCCGCCGTGCCCTCGTACAGTCCGCCCCAGGCCCAGTGCCCGAACAGCGGGTAGATCAGCCAGGAGGCCACGGCGGCGACGATGGCGTATGCCGAAAAGCGCATCCGCTCGGCCACGGCGCCGGAAAAGATGGTGGTGGCCGTCCCGCAGAACATGGCCTGGAAGAAGAAGAACGCCACCTGCCAGGTGTCGCCTTCCAGGGGCAGGAAAAAGCCGTTTGTGCCGATGAGCCCCGAGGCCGAGGCCCCGAACATCAGCCCGTAGCCGACGATCCAGAATCCCGTGAGGGAGATCAGGAAGTCCGCCAGGTTCTTGATGGCCACGTTGATGGAGTTCTTGGCCCGGGTCAGCCCCGATTCGAGACACATGAACCCGGGCTGCATGAGAAAGACGAGTGCTCCGGCCATGAGCACCCAAAGCGTATCGATGAGCGGCTTCTCCACTGTGCCTCCCCGAAATCTGAACCGGCCCGGATGATCCTGCGGCGCAACGCCGCATATTGACAACATCGTCTACCGAAAACCAACGAAACGGTGAACAAATGACAATATTGACATTATTGTACCATTTCAGATGGCCCGGGCCCCATATTGCACGCTCCGTGCCCAAGCGCGCGCCCGCCGCGCGACGAGGCGCGGCGGGCGCGGAGGGAAAAAGCCGGGAGCGGCCGGATGATCGCGGGAGAAGCGCAGGGGCCGCGCGGCGCGAGGAGCGCGGGGAAGGGGCGGACGCGGCGGGCGGCGCGGGCTGAAGGGGGAGGCGCGCCGTTCGAGGGATCAGGGAACGGACGGGAAGACGGCG
>CAYUIN010000289.1:0-4194 GCA_964444695.1 uncultured Desulfocurvus sp. | reverse complement strand
ACATCGCGGTTGAACGCGGGCTCGGCGTGTCCCGCCTGACGACGCCGGACGGCGCCATGCGCACGGACTTCACGGCCCTGTCCGAGGCCGGGGCCCGGGCCGCCGTGGCCGCCGGGGCCTCCCTGGTGGGCATCGACGCCCCGTCCCTGGACCCGTTCAGCGCGGCGGACGTCCCGGCCCACGTGGCCGTGCTGGGTGCGGGCCTGCTGATCCTGGAATGGCTGGACCTCAGCGCCGCCGCCCCGGGCCGCTACCTGCTCTGCTGCCCGCCCCTTCGGCTGCGCGGCGTGGAGGCCAGCCCGGTGCGCGCCCTGCTCCTGGCCTGGGACTGACCCCAGGCCTGCACGGCTCTTGCATAAAGTTCACCCGTTGCCTGCCGATAGGAAAAATGTACTCCAACGCACAACGGGGGAAGAGACGATGAGCGAGATCGCAGGGCTGCCCGAAGACTACGCGTTTTCGGCGGAACAGCTCGAGCAGCTGCGCCAGAAATTCGCGGAGCGGCTCTCGGACGAGGACAAGGCCAAATTCGAGAAGCTGCCCGTCAGCGACCAGGTCGAGATCTCGGCCGAGGCCATGGCCCGCTACGCGGCGCAGCGCACCAAGGAATCCGGCGAAACCGGCGACAAGCCCCAGGACCAGAGCGGTTCCGGCGGCAAGGGCGGCGCCGGGGGCGGCGGCATGATGGGCGCCATGGGCGGCGCGGGCGGTGCGGGCGGCGCGTCCGGCTCGTCGGACTCCTCCAGCGACCAGATCGACAAGCTCGAAGAAGAGATCGACAAGCTGGAACAGGAGATCTCCGAGCTGGAAGCCAAGGGCGCCTCGGACGAGAAGGCCCAGCAGGAACTGCGCTCCAAGCGCATCGAACTGGCCACCAAACAGGACCAGCTGGCGATCCTCGAACAGCAGCAGCAGGGCGGCGGGGCCTGATCCCGGGCCGCCACGCCAAACGGCGGGGGCCGCGCGAAACCTGATTTCGCGCGGCCCCCGCGTTTGTATGATCCGCCCGGGTCCTAAAGCACCTTGGACGTCGTGAACTCCAGCCCGGACCCGGCGATGGCCTCCTCGGAGCCGAGGACCACCACCTCGCCGCCGGACATCAGACCCTCCACCAGCGCGCCGAACTCCCGGAAGTCCTCGGCCGTGGTGGCCAACAGCTCCTCGCGCATGGCCTGGCGCAGGGCGGGCGTGTCGCCCACCAGCTCGCGCACCAGGGAGGTGTTGCCCTGGGCGTCGGGCAGCATGTAGGCGTCCACGTCGCCCACCGCGCCGATCACCGCCTTGGCCAGCTCGTCGGCGTCCAGCTCCAATCCCTTGAAGAACGTCCCGGCCCCGTCGAAGGCCGCCAGCGTCCCGTCCAGGGCCGGATCGCGGTAGGAAGTGAAGGCCAGCGAGCCCGAGAAGCGGTCCAGCACGCAGAACGCCCCGTAGGCCCCGCCGCGCACCCGGACCCGCTCCCAGAGGTAGCCCATGCGCGCGTACTTCACCGCCGCCAGATGCGCGCCGCTGAAGCGGTACCCGGCCTGCGCCAGGTCCACGACCTTGCCCACGTAGTTGACCCGCGCCGGGATGGTCAGGCCCTCGGCGGCGGGCAGGGCGCCGGGCGTCCAGTCCGCGTCCGGGGCCTTGCCGCCCGGCAGCCCGGCGGCGAACTCCGCCAGCAGCGGCTCGAACCCGGCCAGGTCCTCGGCCGAGCCCGTGGCGTTGAGCACCAGGTTGCCCGAGCGCACCAACAGCCCGCGCAGCCGCGTGAGCCGTTCCAACACGCCCGGCCAGTCCCGGTCCACGTCCGCCACCAGGGCCCGCAGCGCCCGCAGCGACTCCAGCCCGCCCATGCACTCCGCCGCCCAGCCGGACAGCCCCGTGCGCGCCCGCAGCCGCGAGAGCACCACCATGTGCCCGGACGGCACCACGCCCTGCTCCATGCGCGCCTTCTCCTCCAGGAGGATCTGGCGGAAACGCTCGCGGTCGTCCAGGCGGCCAGTGAGCAGCACGTCGGATAGGATGTCCAGCATCTGCCCCGCGTTGGCCGCCGTGGCCTTGCCGCGCAGCATCAGCAGCGCCACGGGCTCGTCCGTGCCCAGCGCGCCGGAGCTGAACACGTCCGGCCCCATGCCGCCCGTGACCCGCGCGATGCGCAGCGAGAGCTGGGCGAAATCCTCGGTTTCCGTGCCCATCTCGAACAGCGCCCGGCCCAAAAGCGGCACCAGCGGCAGCAGCTCGGCGGGCACGCAGCGCAGGCCCAGGCCCGCGTCGCAATACACGATGCCCTGGGCCGGGATGTCGTGCAGCCGGGTCATGGCCGCCGCCGTCTCCCCGGCCCGCGAGGGGATCGTCTTGCCCTCGCGCGGGATGTCCGCCAGCTCCAGGCGCGGGATCGTCGCCAAATCCTCGGGCGCGTCCGCCGCCTCCTGCAACTCCGCCAGCTCCCGGGCCTCGGCCATCACCCGCTGGCGCCCGGCCTCGTCCAGCCCGGCCAGCACCCCGGCCAGCGCCTCGCGCTCCCGGGCCTCGCGCGCCTCGCCCAGCTCCGGGTCCGGCACCAGGGCCACCGTCACCCGGTGCGGGTTGTCCAGCAGATGCTCGCGCACCAGGTCCTGGAACACCGGCTCGCCCGCCGCCAGCCGCGCCTTGAGCCGCGCCAGCGGCCCCTCGAAGGCCAGCGCCTCGAACGGGTCCCCGCCGTACAGCCAGGACGCCAGGCAGACCAGCATCAACGACAGCCCGCGCGGGAAGCGCCCGGTGTTGTTCTCCCGCAGGTCGAACTCCACCGTGTTCAACGCCGCTTCCACCATCTCCCGGCTCGGTCCCGCCTCGGCCAGCGCCGCCAGCGTGTCCAGGATCAAGGCCTGCACCGCGCCCTCGTCCGCCGGGTCGATGCCCCTCAGGCCCGTGGAAAAGAACATCTGGCGCAGCTCCGTCTCCAGGCCCGCGCCCGCCAGGTCCTCGCCCAGGCCGGATTCCACCAGCGCCCGCCTGAGCGGCGAGGACGGCAGCCCGATGAGCAGTTCCTCCAAGACCTCCAAGGCCAGGGCCAGGTCGCGGTCCACCGTCTCCGGCAACAGCCAGTTCAGCGTGACCATGCCCCGCGCGTCGTCCCCGCCGTCGAAGGGCTTCTGCACCCGGCGCGGCTCGGAAAATTTCGCCTGCAACCCGACCTCGGAGGCCACCTCCAGCGGCCCGAACTCCGCCAGGCACTCGCCCAGCACCCGCAGCCGCTCCGGCTCGGGATCGTCGCCGTAAAACCAGAACCGCGCGTTGGCCGGATGATAATACGTGCGGTGGAACTCCACGAAACCCTCGTACGTCAACTCAGGGATCACCTCCGGGTCGCCGCCCGAGTCCAGCCCGTACGTCGTGTCCGGGAACAGCGCCTGCTGCGAGGCCTCGTGCAGCACCCCGTCCGGCGAGGAATACGCGCCCTTCATCTCATTATAGACCACGCCCTTGCGCGTCAGCGGCCCGTGGGCCGCCTCCAGCTCGTAGTGCCAGCCTTCCTGCTTGAAGATCGGCTCCGTGATCAGCGGATGAAACACCGCGTCCAGATACACGTCCACCAGGTTGCGGAAGTCCGCCAGGTTCGTGCTGGCCACCGGGTAGCAGGTCTTGTCCGGATACGTGAAGGCGTTGAGGAACGTCTGCAACGAGCCCTTGAGCAGCTCCACGAACGGCTCCTTCACCGGATATTTGCGCGAGCCGCAGAGCACCGAATGCTCCAGGATGTGCGCCACGCCCGTGCTGTCCGACGGCGGCGTGCGGAAGCTGACCCCGAAGACCTTGTTCTCGTCGTCCGCCAAGACGGACAGCAGCTCCGCGCCCGTGACCCCGTGCCGCCACAGCCGCGCCGTGACCCGCAATTCCTCGATGCGCTCCTCGCGCTCCAGCTCGAAACCGTGTATGCTCGTCATCAGTCCTCCAGCCGCCCCGCAGGACGGCGGCGATTTTTTTCGTTGGCGCCATGCGCAAGGCTCCCTTGTACATGACCCCGCCCCCGAACGGAACCACACAGACACCGGCCCCCCCGATAAACCCGCCGCACCGGGGCCAAGGAGCCCGCCATGCACTACGAAGGCGCCTCGTTCATCGTCACCGGAGCCTCCCTGGGCGTCGGCCGCGCCCTGGCCCTGGAACTCGCCCGGCGCGGCGCGTCCGTCGTCCTGAACTCCCGAACCCCCGACCCTTGCTTCATCCTGG
>CAYUIN010000288.1:0-4198 GCA_964444695.1 uncultured Desulfocurvus sp. | reverse complement strand
GCCGCCGACCTGCGCCTGCTGGGGACGGACCGGGCCCTGGCCCTGGCCGATGCGCGCCTGGCGGCCTCGGACCCGATGAAACCGCTGGAGCGCGGCTACGGCCTGGTGCGCGTGGCGGCCACGGGGCGCTTTTTGCGCAGCGTGGACGAGGCGCGCCCCGGCGAGTCCCTGGACATCCGCGTGCGCGACGGCAACGTGGCCGCGCGGGTCACGGGCGTGGAGCGCGACGCATGAGGCGCGCGGCGACCATCGTTCTTTTCGCCCTCGCGGCCCTGGTCCTGGCCGCGCTCCCGGCCCTGGCCGGGGTGCGCCTGGAATGCCCGGACAGCGTGGGCCGGGGCCTGCCGTTCTACGTGCGCCTGGTGTCCGACGAGCCGCTGACCGGCGTCGTCGTCCACTGGGGGCCGATGCGGGCCGAGCCCGAGGCGCGCCGCGCGGGCGGGGCCTGGGAGGCGCTGGTGATGCTCGGCACGGGCGCCGACGCCAAGCCGGGCGCGGGCCGCGTACGGGTCGAATTTTCCGGGCCCGGCGGGCCGCTGGAACTGTCGCACGCGGTGCGCATCGCGGCCCGCAGCTTCCCGGAGCAGCGGCTCACGGTGGCCAACAAGATGGTCCACCTCTCCGACGACGACCTGCTGCGGCACGTCGGCGAGAAGCAGGAGGTCCGGCGCATCCTGGACCACCCCGGGCCCCAGCGCCTGTGGGACGGGCGTTTCGTGCGGCCCCTGCCGGGCGAGGTGTCCAGCGCCTACGGGCTGACGCGGTTCTTCAACGGCGAGCCCCGCGCCCCGCACCGGGGCATCGACCTGCGCGGCAGGCAGGGCGAGGCCGTGCACGCCATCGCCCCGGGCCGGGTGGTCCTGGCCGCCGAGCATTATTTCGCGGGCAACAGCGTGTACGTGGATCACGGCCAGGGGCTGGTGAGCATGTACTTTCATCTTTCGGAGATCGACGTGGCCCCGGGCGACGTGCTCGCGGCGGGCGACGTGGTCGGCAAGGTCGGGATGACCGGACGGGTCACCGGGCCGCACCTGCATTTCGGGCTGTCCGTGTACGGCGAGCTGGTGGATCCCATGCCGCTGGTCACGGGCGCGCTCAAACCCTGAAGGAGACCGCCATGGCGGCAAAGAAGAAGGACGATTTCGAGGCCCAGCTGGCCCGGCTCCAGGAGATCGTGGAGAAGCTCGAAGGCGGCGAGATGCCTCTGGAAGAGGGCGTGGAGCTGTTCAAGCAGGGCGTGGCCCTGGCCCGGAACTGCCGCGAGCGGCTGGACAAGGCCAGAAGCGAAGTGACCATCCTGGTCCAGGACGCATTGCGCGAATTCGAGCCGGAGGACGGCGATGCCTGAGGTGGACGTCAAGAAGACCCTGGCCAACTACGGCGGGGCCGTGGAAGAGTTTCTGAAGACCTGCCTGGACGGGCGGGACATCGCCCCGCGCCTGGCCGAGGCCATGCGCTACAGCCTGCTGGCCGGGGGCAAACGCGTGCGCCCCGTGCTCTGCATGGTCTGGGCCGAGATCGCCGGGACGCCCGCCGCCACGGTCGTGCCCTTCGCGGCGGGCATCGAGTGCATCCATACCTATTCCCTGATCCACGACGATCTGCCCGCCATGGACGACGACGACCTGCGCCGGGGCAAGCCCACCAACCACAAGGTCTTCGGCGAGGCCACGGCCATCCTGGCGGGCGACGCCCTGCTCACAGAGGCCTTCAGCCTGATGCTCAACGTCCCGGAGATCCCCGCCGAGCGCGTGCTCCAGGCCACGGCCGTGCTGGCCTACGGCGCGGGGCCCAACGGCATGGTCGGAGGCCAGCAGGTGGACATGGAGCTGACCGGCAAGGACGGCGTCGAGCTGCGCGACCTGCAACGCATGCATTCCCTCAAGACCGGGGCGCTGATCACCGCCTCCTGCCTGGCCGGGGCCATCCTCGGCGGCGGCGGGGAGGATGACATGCAGCGGGCCATGGAGTACGGCAAACATGTGGGCATGGCCTTCCAGATCGCAGACGACATCCTGGACGTCGTGGGCGACGAGAAGCAGATCGGCAAGCCCGTGGGCAGCGACCAGGACCAGGGCAAGAACACCTACCCGTCCCTGGTCGGCCTGGAAGAAAGCCGGATCATGGCCGTGCAGTGCGCCGTGGCGGCCAACAAGGCCCTGCAGGCCTACCAGGGCCCGCAGATCGATTTCCTGGCGCACCTCGCGGCCTACATCGTGGACCGCACCAACTGAATATAACCGGGCGCCGCGCACCACGCGGCGCAGCATGAAGTGATGGACAACAACCCGCAAGCCCCCAGCCTCCTGAAGAGCATCAAGGCGCCCGCCGACGTGCAGGCCCTGTCCTCCGCCCAGCTGATCCAGCTCGGCGCGGAACTGCGCTCGCGCATCATCGATACCGTGTCCAAGACCGGCGGCCACCTGGCCCCGTCCCTGGGCGTCGTGGAACTGACCATGGCCCTGCTCAAGGTCTTCGACCCCGCCAGGGACAAGATCGTCTGGGACGTCGGCCACCAGGCCTACGGCTACAAGCTGCTCACCGGCCGCGCGGACGACTTCGGGACCCTGCGCACCATGGGCGGCGTGTCCGGCTTCCCCAAGATGAGCGAGAGCCCCTACGACCACTTCGGCGTCGGCCACTCGTCCACCTCCATCTCGGCCGCGCTGGGCATGGCCGTGGCCCGCGACCTGCGCGGCGAGGACCACAAGGTCGTGGCCGTCATCGGCGACGGCTCCATGACCGCCGGGCTGGCCTACGAAGGCCTGAACCAGGCGGGCGGCCTCGGCTCGGACATGGTCGTCGTGCTCAACGACAACGAGATGTCCATCTCGCGCAACGTCGGCGCCCTGTCCCAGTTCATCACCAAGGGCATCACCAAACGCTGGGTCGTGCGCTTCAAGAAGGACGTCGAGGCCCTGCTCAAGCACGTCCCCAAGATCGGTAACGATCTGGCCGAATACGCCCGCAAGTCCGAAGAGGCCTTCAAGCACTTCTTCACCCCCGGCATCCTCTTCGAGGCCTTCCGCTTCAACTACCTCGGGCCCTTCGACGGACACAACACCGACGGGCTGGTGGACGTCTTCCGCCACGTGCGCGAGATGAAGGGGCCGGTGCTGGTCCACGTGCTGACCACCAAGGGCCGGGGCTACCAGCCCGCCGAATCCAACCCGACGTACTTCCACGGCGTGGGCTGCTTCGAGCCGGAAACGGGCCTGGCCCGCAAATTCGGCCCCTGCTCCCTGCCGTCGTATACCGACGTCTTCGGCAAGACCCTGGTGGACCTGGCCCGCAAGGACGAACGCATCGTGGCCATCACCGCCGCCATGCCCGAAGGCACCGGCCTGGCCCCTTTCGCCGATGAACTGCCCGATCGCTTCGTGGACGTCGGCATCTGCGAGCAGCACGCCGTGACCTTCGCCGCCGGACTGGCCACCCAGGGCTTCCGCCCCGTGGTCGCCATCTACTCCACCTTCATGCAGCGCTCCTACGACCAGGTGGTCCACGACGTCTGCCTGCAAAACCTGCCCGTGATCCTGTGCCTGGACCGGGGCGGGCTGGTGGGCGAGGACGGGCCCACGCACCACGGCGCCTTCGACCTCTCCTTCCTGCGCCACGTGCCGAACCTGACCTTCATGGTCCCCGCCGACGAGGCCGAACTGGCCCGGATGCTCGTCACCGCCGTCTCCCTGGACGGCCCCGTGGCCATGCGCTACCCGCGCGGCGTGGGCATCGGCGCCACCCTGGAAGATGCGCCCGAACCCCTGCCCGTGGGCCGGGGCGAGCTGCTGCGCGAAGGCGAGGACGCCCTGATCCTGGCCATCGGCAGCCGCGTGCACCCCAGCCTGGAAGCCGCCAAGGACATCGAACTGGCCACCGGCAAGAAGGTCGCCGTGTTCAACGCCCGCTTCCTGCGCCCGCTGCCCGCAGAGCAGATCCTCGCCCTGTGCGCGGGCACCCGCCCCGTGCTGACCGTCGAGGAAAACTGCCTGGCCGGAGGCTTCGGCTCCGCCGTCCTCGAACTGCTGGCCGACCACGACCTGCTGGCGGGCCGCACCCTGCACCGCCTCGGCCTGCCCGACGCCTTCGTGGAACACGGCAAACAAAAGGAACTGCGCGCCAAACTCGGCATCGACAAGGACGGCATCCTCAACGCCCTGCGCACCCTGCTCGCCCTCTGAGGCGCCCGGGGCGCGCA
>CAYUIN010000287.1:0-4204 GCA_964444695.1 uncultured Desulfocurvus sp. | reverse complement strand
CACGATGTCGTCCTGCGACTGGGCCGCCGGGAGCTGGAACACGGCGACGAGCGCCAGTGTGCACAGCGCGGTCAGCACGGCCTGTATCCTCATTGTCCGTCTCCTTGTTCGATGATCCGTGACGGAATGCTCCCGTCCCCTACTCGGCCTTGGTCTTGACCATGTACTCGTAGATGATGTCGCCCAGGAACTTCAGCTTCAGCGGCAGGTCGTAGTGGTGGATGATGTCCTCCAGGCCGCCGTGGCAGTTGTGACACGGGGCGACGATGGTCGTCACGCCCTGGTCCACCACCCTTTTGAGCTGATCCGCCTTGGCCGAGTTGCCCAGCACGCGCTTCTTCTTCCACGGCGGGCCGCAGTTGATGACCCCGCCTCCCGCGCAGCAGCACAGGTTGTGCTCGCGGTTGGGGGTCATCTCGATCAGCTCGTCGCAGAAGGCGCGGGTCACGTGGCGGCCCATGTCGTGCAGGCCCATGCCGCGCGAGATGTTGCACGGGTCGTTGAAGGAGACCTTCTCGGGCAGCTTCTCGCGGACCTGGATCTTCCCGCTGGTCAGCAGCTCGTAGAAGAACTGCACGGAATGGATCACCGGGATGGGGAACATCTTCCAGGCGTTCCAGCGGTTGCCCACGTCGTACACGGCGCGGTAGGCGTGGCCGCATTCGCCCATCACGATGCGCTTGACCTTGAGCCTCAGGGCCGTCTCGAAGTGCGCCCGGACCACCCGCCCGGCCATCTCGGCGTCGCCGGAGAACATGCACATGTTGGAGTTGTCCCAGCCCGTGCCCGCGGGCATGGTCCAGTCCACCCCGGACTCGTGCAGGATGCTCCCGGCCTGGTAGATCAGCTGGGTGCGGAACTTGGGCTCCGGCCCGATGACCGAGTACATGATCTCCGCGCCCTCCTTGTCCAGGGGGATGCGCAGGTCGGGGAACTCGTCGCGGGCCTCGTCCTCCTGCCATTGCAGGCTGTCCGTCCACTCGTCCTCCTTGACCCACATCTGGTTCATGGTGGCCGAATGGCTGTGGCAGGTGTCCTGCATGTACTGCGGGGTCACGCCCAGCTTGTGGCAGATGCGCCGCACCAGGGCGATCATGTAGGCGATCTCGATGCCGAAGGGGCAGTACTGCTGGCAGCGGCGGCAGAGGTTGCACTCCGTGTAGGCCACCACGGCCAGGTCGCGGACTTCCTTGGGCGTCAGGCGGCCCTTCTTCTCCAGGATCTTCCAGATGGTCTGGCGGACCTTGCCCACCGGCGAGAACCGGGGCTGGCGGTCGTAGGACAGATACCAGTGGCAGGCCTCGGAACACAGCCCGCAGTGCACGCAGGTGTCCACGTACATCTTCAGGCGCACGCCGGTCTCGGCGTCGATGACCTGGTTGATGACCTTCTCGATATGTTCCGGGGTCAGCCGGGCGATGCCCTGGTCCAGCCCCACGTCCTCGATGGCGTCGATGTCGAACTTTTTCACTTCTGCTGCTTGGGTCATATCGCAATCCTCCTGCGCGGTGCCTTACCAGTCCTTCACGTGACGCACCGAGCCGAACTCGGAGGCCGTGTACCCGCGCACCACCCAGAAGGTGAACATGTGCGCCAGGCGCGTGAAGGGAATCGCCGCGAGCATGATCTCGCCACTGAGCATGTGCAGGCTGGTCATCAGCAGATTGTCGCCCAGGCCGTGGTAGGCCAGGATGCCCGTGACGAAGGGCGCGGCCACCATGGCCAGGATGGCGAAGTCCGCCCCGGAGGTGACGTAGCGCACCTCGGGCAGGGTCAGGCGACGCCAGGCGAAGTAGCAGCACCCGCCGACCACGACGAAGGCGAACAGGTCCGCCAGGCCGTCGGGCAGCGCGGCCCAGGACAGGCCCAGCGCGCCTTCTTCCAGCAGCACCAGGTGCCCCAGGGTGAACAGCGGCACCAGCACCAGGCCGATGTGGAACAGGAAGGTGACCACGGTCATCACCGGCTGGCGGCGCGAGTTGACGCTGCCGAACGGGGTCAACCAGTGGATGAAGGATTGGATGGCGTGGCTCCAGCTCCAGTATTCATGGATGAACACGTCGCGTTTGCGGCCCCCGGAGAGGATGCCGTAGAGCTTGAAGAACCCGCCGCCGAGGAACACGGCCAAGGCGACCCAGACCAGCGGGCCGCTCACGAGCGCGTAGAACGAATGCATGGTCTAGGCCCTCCCGTTGAAGTCGGACACCGGGACCACGCGGCGCAGGGCCTTGCCGTCCGCCACGCCGCGCACCAGGACGAACCGGCCGTCCGGGCTGAACGCCGGGTCCCAGCAGCGCTCGAACCCGTCGCCGGGCAGCTCGCCGCCGTCCACGACGACGGTGTAGCGGCCCTTCTTCTCCACCTTGGCCGCCGCGTGTTCGCCGTCTGCGCTGAACACGGGCTTCCAGGCCATGTCGTACTCGCCGGGCCAGGCCTTGTCCTGCACCGCCACCTTCCACACGGACCCGTTCTTGCCCAGGCAGGCCAAGCGCGAGCCGTCGGCGCTGAACACCGCGTCGGTGACGCAGCTGGTGAAGGTCGTGTTCCAGGGCGTACCGTCCACGGCCATGGTCCACTTGCCGAAGCCCGGGGCCACGATGGCCGCCAGGCGCTGCCCGCCGGGGCTGTACATGGCGTGCCAGCACTGGGCGAACAGCGGCCAGATGGGCCCCTGCTCCGTGGCCATGGTCCACTTGCCCGCCGTGCGCACCGGGGCGACGACGGCGTTGTCCCCGGGGCGGATGGTGGGCGTCCAGACGCAGGGATAGCTCGCCGCCCAGGGCGTGCCGTCCACGACGATGGTGTAGTCGTAGAGCGAGGTCCGGGCCTCGGCGGCGACCTTGGTCCCGTCGGGGCTGATGGCCACGTGGAAGATGTTCACGAACTTCTCGTCCCAGGCGGCGCCGTTCACCGCGCAGGAGTAGCAGCCCTTCTGGAAGGTGTAGATGTCCGCCTGGCCGAAGCTGGCGACCTGCACCGCCGCCGCGCCGACCTTGCCGTCGCGCGAGAGCGTGAAGTCCGTGGCGGCCTCGTACAGGGTCTCCCAGGGCTCGCCGTCCACGCACCAGCCGTACTCGCCGTCCTGCTGCACGGCGCAGGCGATGACCGAGCCGTCCTCGGAAAACTGCGTGCCCCAGGCGTATGCGAAGCGGTTCTCCCAGGCCTCGCCGTCCACGCACAGGGTCCACTCGGCCATTTCGGAAACCAGGCCCGTCAGGCGGCCGTCCGGGCTGTAGCGCAGCAGCCAGACCCGGTCGTACTCGCCCTCCCAGGGTTCGCCGTTGACGCAGGCCGAAAACTGCGCCTCGCCCAGGTTGACCACGGCGGCGACCTTCTCGCCGTCCGGGCTGGCCTGGAGTTCCTCCACCCACTCGAACCGGTCCTTCCAGGCGCCGACGTCGGCGACCGTCTTTTCTCCCGGCTCCCAGTCCCACTTCCCGACATCAACCATGGCCCCTCCTTCGGCGCGCCGCGCGCAGCCACGTTACGGGGTGTGCCCCGGCCCAGACCCGCACGGCCCGAAAACCGGATTTCTCTTCCGAACCAAGCCCCTGCACGCTGGATACATGCGTCACGGGCGCATGGTGCAGGCACTCCTATCTTTTTAGAACCCTCAATAGCAGTATGATTAATTTTGCGTCAACTCATTCCCAAAGCAGACCGCAGCGGTATGTTTACTTTGGACCCGTTTTCTCCATTTGCATACTCCTGCGGTATGGTTTTAATACAGAAATGGAGTCGCGGTTCTACGTCGCATCACGACGTCCGAAAGGCCGCAAGGCCAGGCCTTTGGGGGGCATTGTCCGCTACCGGGGTAGGCAAATGCCGGTGCCCCGCCCAGGCAGTGGGGAGGCACCGCGCGCCGGGCCGCAGAAAAAAATAAATTCTTCCTCATGACGGGATGTTGCGCCCTGTTTTCCGGCTGGGGCGAGGCCCGGCGGGGCCGCGCGGGGCCGCGACCGGGGCCGGAGCGGGCCGCCGCGCGCCGGGCAAAGAAAAAGGCCCGAAAAAATTCGGGCCTTCCATCCTCCCTGGGAGGTCTGGTTTCAAGGGGCTAGAGGTAGCGCTGCACGATCCTGGCCACCTCGGGGTCCGAGCAGCGCAGGTCCGGGTCCGGCTCGTCGCGCACGATGAGCCCCGGCGCGGTCAGCTCGCGGAAGGTCAGCCGCCCCGTCTCGATGGGCACCCGCGAAATCTCCACCCG
>CAYUIN010000286.1:0-4234 GCA_964444695.1 uncultured Desulfocurvus sp. | reverse complement strand
TTTCGCTTGAGCAACCCGTAAGGCGGCCCAATGTAGGGATTCTTAAGGGGATTATCCCCTTAAGCGGGTCCAGGGCAGCGCCCTGGCCGCCGGAGGCATTCCTTGGCGGCCACCGCCCCCCTGTCGCCCGTGCGGGATCGGTGAGGGCGTGGGTATCGGGTGGGGGGTTAAGTTTTATCGATGGGGCGTCGATACGAGGGATGTCGGGCCAGGGCGAATGTCCGGTTCGGGGGGCGGTAGTACAACCTTTGACAGTGTGGGAATCGGCCATGTCTTTGGTGATCAACCACAATCTGATGGCGGCCAACGCGGCGCGGAACCTGGGGGCGGCGTTCACGCTGCTCGGCTCGTCTGTGAGCCGCCTGTCCTCGGGGCTGCGGATCACGGGGGCGGCGGACGACGCGGCGGGGCTGGCGATCCGCGAGCTGATGCGGGCGGACATCGCGGCGATGCACCAGGGGGTGCGCAACGTCAACGACGCCATTTCGCTGATCCAGACGGCGGACGGCGCGGCGCAGGTGATCGACGAGAAGCTGATCCGGATGAAGGAGCTGGCGGAGCAGGCGGCCACGGGCACGTACAATTCCGACCAGCGGATGATCATCGACTCCGAGTACCAGGCCATGGCCTCGGAGATCACGCGCATCGCCGACGCCACGGATTTCAACGGCATCTACCTGCTCAACGGCAACCTTTCCAGTGCGACGCACGTGGGTTCGGGGTTGCAGGCCACGGGGCGTCTGAAGGTCCATTTCGGCACGGGCAACGACAGCGCCGAGGACTACTATTACATCCGCATCGGGAACATGACGGCCTCTGCGCTGGGGGTGGGCAACGCCTCGACCCTGGGCGGCGCGGGGTACACCATTTCCACGCAGTCGGCGGCGCAGAACGCGCTGACCGGGCTGAACGAGGCCATCGTCAGCAAGGACAAGATCCGCGCGAACCTGGGGGCGCTGGAGAACAGGCTGTACGCGGTGACGAACCTGGAGATCATGGCCGAGAACCTACAGGCCTCGGAGTCGCGCATCTCGGACGTGGACGTGGCGGCGGAGATGACGCAGTTCGTGCGCTATCAGATCATCACCCAGGCGGCCACGGCGATGTTGGCGCAGGCCAACACCTTGCCGCAGTTGGCCATGCAGCTTTTGGGGGCTTAGGCCGGGCAGCGGGACGAGGCTCTTGACAAGGGGCGTCGCTTAGGGCAGTTATGCCGCCCGCGAAGCCGGACGACCGGGGCGCGAGACGACCGCGCCCCGCTTGTTTTTCTCACGGCCACGGGCCTGCGGCGCCAGGCCCGCCGGGGGCTGTCGTATGCCTTGACAGTCCGGTTGCGAGCGGGTAGGAACTTCCGTTTACGATTACCGCCAAGGAGACATGCAATGAGCAAAAGAACATATCAGCCGAGCAACCTTCGCAGGAAAAGGACCCACGGGTTCCTGGTCCGCTCCCGGACCAAAAACGGCCGCGCCGTTCTGCGCCGCAGACGTGCCAAGGGACGCAAGAGATTAGCGGTTTAACGCTTCAGCGCCACAACCGACTGCTCAGCCGCGCCCAGTTTCTCGCTTGCTACGAGCAAGGCAGAAAGTTTTATTCCAGGCATTTCATCGTATTCGCGCTTCACGACGCCACGCCCGACGCCCCCTGGAGGCTGGGCCTGGCCGTAAGCCGGAAACTGGGCTCGGCGGTCCGGCGCAACCGCATCAAGCGCCTCTTGCGCGAGTATTTCCGTCTGCACCAGAAGTCCCTGCCCGGCGGCACGGACTTCGTCGTCGTTCCCAAGCGCCACGTGGACGCCAGGACCTTGCGCCTGGACGACCTGGAGCGGGAATTCCCGGCGATCATAGCGAAAAGCGCGCAGGCAAGCGGCCACAAGGCGGAGCCACGGCCCCGCAGCAGATAAAGAGCATGCGAAAAATACTGATCGCACTCATCCGCGTCTACCAGGTCGCAATCTCCCCGCTCTTTCCGCCTTCGTGCCGGTTCGTTCCCACTTGCTCGGCTTATGCCGTAGAAGCCATCACCGTCCACGGCCCCGTCCGGGGCTCCCTGCTCGCCGCCTGGCGCATCCTGCGCTGCCATCCCTTCAGCAAGGGCGGCCTCGACCCTGTTCCCCCGAAGTCCGCGGGCAAAAAGCCCGATTCGTCACGCACACCGTTTGCCACAGGAATGCACCATGGATGACAACAACAAGCGCATGTTACTTGCCGTAGCCCTGTCCACCCTCGTCTTCGTCGCCTGGAGCTTCCTGTTCCCCAGCAAGCAGGCGCCGCAAAAGACCGAGCAGGCCGTGCAGACCGAGCAGGCCGCCGAGGGCTCCGCGTCCGCCCAGGTGGACGCCGCCATCCCCGGCGCCTCCGCCACCCCCGCCGTGGCTCCCGCGTTCACGCCCAGCGCCGGGCGCGACGTGGTCGTGGACACCCCGCTGTACCATGCGGTCTTCAACTCCGCCGGCGGCGTGCTGACCTCCTTCGAGCTCAAGAAATTCAAGAAGTCCATCGAGGCGGATTCCAAGCTGGTGAACCTCGTGGCCCAGGACGCCGTGGGCGTCGGGCCGCTGGGCCTGCTGTGGAACGACCAGGGCACCTGGCGCGCCGAGTCCAGCCAGTGGGCCGCGCCCAGCGCGGACTCCGTCAGCGTGGAAGACCAGCCCGCCACCGTGACCTTCTCCGGCACCTTCGGCGGCCTGGCCGTGAACCGCACCCTGCGCTTCGTGCCGGACAACTACGTCATCGAGGAGACCGTGACCCTGGCGAACCTGACCGAGGCGCCCGTCAGCGGCCGCCTGGGCTTCAACATCGCCGTGGCCCCGCTCACCGACGAGCAGGACCGCTACAACCCCACCCGCGTCTCCTTCCTGGACTCCAAGGGCGTCGACGACGAAAAGGACCGCGAGGACCTGGGCAAGGGCATCCGCCGCACCGACGCCCTGCAGTGGGGCGCCATCCAGTCCAACTACTTCACCGTGGCCCTGGCCCCGGAGGACGGCGACCTGGCCCTCAAGGCCAAGTACACCGACGACCTGTTCCGGATGGTCGTGGACAAGGATTCCATCGGCATGGCCCCGGGCACCCAGCGCGAGGTCAAGAGCAGCTACTACCTCGGCCCGGTGATGTCCAAGTACCTGGACAAGGCCCCGCACGGCCTGTCCTCCCTGGTCACCTACGGCTTCTTCGACATCATCTCCATCCCGCTGCTGCGCGGCCTGGACTACATCCACACCATGGTCGGCAACTGGGGCGTGGCCATCATCATCCTGACCATCATCATCAAGCTCGCGTTCTGGCCGCTCTCGCAGAAGAGCTACAAGTCCATGAACAAGATGAAGAAGATCCAGCCGCTCATGGCCAAGATCCGCGAGCAGCACAAGGACGACAAGCAGAAGATGAACGAGGAGATGATGCGGCTGTACAAGACCTACAAGGTCAACCCGGCGGGCGGCTGCCTGCCGATGCTGCTGCAGATCCCCGTGTTCCTGGGCCTGTACCAGGCGCTGCTCGGCGCCGTCGAGCTGCGCCACGCCTCCTTCATCACCCACCTGCCCTTCACGGACATGGTCTGGCTCGCCGACCTCTCCGCCAAGGACCCGTACTACATCACCCCGCTCATCATGGGCGTGACCATGTTCCTGCAGCAGAAGATGACCCCGTCGCCCGGCGACCCGACCCAGCAGAAGATCATGCTCTTCATGCCGGTCATCTTCACCTTCCTGTTCCTCAACTTCCCCGCGGGACTGGTCGTGTACTGGCTGGTGAACAACGTGCTGTCCATCGCCCAGCAGTGGTGGCTGCTGCGCAAGGCCTAGGCCTCGCGCGGCTCCCCCGGCACCGGCAGCAAAACCAGCAGCAGGCACCATCTCCCATGGAGCAGTGATGAGCAGATTCAAGGACTTCACAGCCAAAACACTGGATGAAGCCATAGAAAAAGCGCTGGCCGCATACGACGTGCCGCGCGAGAAACTGGAAATCGAAATCGTCTCCGGCGGCTCCTCCGGCATCTTCGGCCTGATGAGCAAGAAGGCCGTGATCCGCGCCCGGCTGCGCCTGCGCCCGGGCGAGCACGCCCAGGACGAACCCGAAGCCGAGCCCGTCGCCGAGCCCAAGGCCGAGCCCAAGGCCCAGCCCGCTCCCGCGCCCGAACCCCGGGCCGAGGCGGCCGCCGCCCCGGCTCCCGAGGCAGCCGCCCCCGCGCGTCCCGAGCCCCAGGCCCGCCCCGCGCGCGACAAGCGCCCCCA
>CAYUIN010000285.1:0-4235 GCA_964444695.1 uncultured Desulfocurvus sp. | reverse complement strand
CGAGTTCGCCCTGGTGCTGGCCGAGATCACGGAACGCGAGGACGCCCTGCGCGTCTGCCGCAAGATCGTCCAGGCCGTGGCCAGGCCCATGGCCTTGTCCATGGGGGAAGTGAGCGTGGGGGCCAGCGTGGGCACGGCCCTCTATCCCGACAACGGGACCACGGAGGACGAGTTGCTGCGCAAGGCCGACGAGGCCATGTACACCTCAAAGGAACGCGGCAAGGACACCTGCACCATCGCCGACGACCCCACCGGCCTGGAATGCGAGCAGACCGAAATCTGACCGCCCCCCCTCTCAGGGTTTCCGTAAATCAGTAGAGTTCGGCCGCCAGCCGCTCCAGGGCGGCCTCCACGGCGTCCAGCGATGCCGGGGCGGCCTCCGGCGGCAGGCGGGACAGGACGTGTTGCGCGTCCGCGCCGCAGGCCCGGGCCAGCCAGGGGTATTGCAGGAGGCCGCACCGGACACGCAGCCCGAAATAGGCCGATGTGGCCGGGGCCAGGGCGGGCCTTGGCGCTTCGGCCTCAAGGGCGGCCAGCAGTTCCGAGGCCCGTTGGGCCAGGCCCTGGGCAGCCTGGGGCCGGGCGACCTCCAGGCGCGAGGCCGTGAGCAGGCATCCCGCCAGGCAGGCCAGCAGGCCCTCCAGGCGCGCCCCGGCCATGTGGTTTTCGCCCAGCAGAGCGTCGGCGATGCGCTGGTGCAGGATGGCGTCATGCCCGTGCTGGCGCTCCAGGTTGCGGGACATGCTGGCTGGGTGGCGGCGGTAGGCCACGGCCGCCTCCAGGTTGGGCAGGAAATCCCCGCCCAGGCAGGAGAGACGGAACCAGAAATCGTGGTCCTCGCAGGCCCCCAGGGCGGTGTCGAAGCCCCCGATGCGGTCCACGGCCTCGCGCCGGGCCATGACCGCGTGGGGCGGGGCGACGTTGAAATGGCAGAGATGGGCCGCGAGGTCGTGGCGGAAGAGCCGCCACTCGCCGCAGGGCGCGGGCGCGCCCCGCTGGTCGCATTGCTCGAAGAACAGGCTGCGGCAGACCGAGGCCGCGGCCCCGGGATGCGCCTTGAGGACATTGGCCTGGGAGGCCAGGACGCCCGGCAAAAGCACGTCGTCGGCGTCCAGGAAGACCACCAGGGAGCCTTGGGCCATGGCCAGGCCCGCGTTGCGCGCGGCGGGCAACCCCGCGTTGGGCTGGCGCACGGCCTTGATGCGGCCGGCGTAGCGCTCCAGCACGGCCGGGGTGTCGTCGGTGGAGCCGTCGTCCACCACCACGACCTCCAGGCCCAGGCCCGACCGTTGCAGTTCGTCCGCCTGCGCCAGGGCGCCGTCCAGGGCCTGGGGCAGGAAGCGGGCGTAGTCGAAGGCCGGGACGACGACCGAGACCAGCTCCCGGCGCATGATCTCCCGGCGCATGGTCCCTCGCCGCGTCAACCGGCCAGGGCCACGCGCTCGGGCCGCACGGGGATCACCTTGCGGGTGGCCTTGTAGACCATTTCGGCCAGCCGGAAGTCGAACTCCTCGTCCAGGTCCATGGCCTCCTCGCGGTCGATCTCGAACATCTGCGGCCGCTCGCCCAGGCGGTTGTTCCGCCGGCGCAGGGTCTCGGGCGAGAAGATGTACAGGCAGGAGTTCTCCTCGTACACGGGCGGCAGGTCCTGGGTGCGCAGCAGCTGGCTCGGGTCGTGGTTCAGGGGCTTGCCCTGGTCGGTCCAGAGGCGGGTGTGCATGGCCGTGACCGAGAACAGGGAGTCGTATTCGGGCAGGCCCGCCAGGAAGGCGCTGATGGCCCGGTCGATGGTCTCCGTGGTCAGCAGGGGGTTGGTGCTGTGCGTCTGCAGGATGTAGTCGGCCCGCACCTGGGTGATGTCGTAGAGCAGGATGCGGTTCATGGACACCTCGCCCCCCAGCAGCTCCTTGGGCCGCTCGATGCAGGTGATGGAGGGGAAGTGCCGGGCCGCGTCCTCGCGGATGAGGGGGCTGTCCGTGTTGATGACCAGCCGGGAGATCCTGGGACAGCCCAGGATGGCCTTGGCAGCGTGGTGGTACAGGGGCAGCCCGGCGAAGTCGCGATAGTTCTTGCCGGGGATGCGCTCGCTGTTGTGGCGCATGGGCATGAGCGCCACGATGGTGGGTTGCTTCTTCTTGCTCATGGCGTCGGCCTCCTTGTGGCGAACAGGGATGCGTAGTCCGCCCGGGGAAAAACGTTCAGCTTGCCGCCCGCAGTGGCGTTGACGATGCGCCTGCCGCGGGCCGTGACGAACTCCTGGGCCTTCTCGTAGGACGGCAGCACCCTGTCCAGGCGGGGGTGGTGCCAGCGCTTGCCCGGACCGAAATAGGCCGGGTGGAAATGGTTCACGTCGTCTTCCCTGGACGTGATCTCCTCGGTGCCCTCGGCATATCCGGGGACCTTGTAGTCGAAATCCACGCCTATGAGGTAAATGGGCTCGCAGCCCATCCAATAGGCCAGTTGCAGGGCCAGGTAGGTCACCGTGGAGCCCCAGAAGACCTGCGCGGCGGCGTTGTCCGAGAACTGCGGATAGGGTTTGTAGAGGCGCGTGAAGTTGACCCAGCAGGTCTCGGGGCCGTCGGCCAGGCAGTGGGCCAGGTCCAGGGGCAGGAACTTGACCATGCCCGTAAGTTCGTTGATGGCCCGGCTGTTGTCCTCGGCCACGAAGACGTCCTCCACGGTGTAGTACGTGGGCCGGAACCCGAAGCGCTCGAAGCCCAGGAAGATGCAGTTCATGCCGAAGGTGATCTCATGGTCCAGGGGCGAGAGGTCCATGGCATTCAGGCTGGGGCCGTTGCCCACCACGAAGCAGCGACGGCCCCGGTGGATGTCCTTGAATTCCGCGAGCTGGGGCATGCTCAACCTCCGGGGCTGATGCAGCGTTTGCAGATGAAGTCCGGCGGGGAGTCCAGGGCCCCCGTGGCCATGTCGCGCAGCCGGGCGTAGTCCGGCCCGGCAAAGATGTCCTTGAGGTCCTGCGCGGTCACGTCGCCGAACACGGTCTCGCGGTGGTAGTCCATGCAGCACAGGATGAGCTGGCCCGTGTACAGGATGTGCACCCAGCGATCCACCCGGGGGCAGCACAGGCGCGTCAGGTCGCGGTTCAGGGCCGACTTGAGGCGGATGCCGTTGCGCCGGATGGCCCCGGCCCGGTCGTGGTAGCGTATCCAGTTGATGCCCGGCCGGGTGCGGATGCCGTGGGCCTTGATCTGGCCTTCCCAGAAGGCGATGTATTCCT
Organism: uncultured Desulfocurvus sp.; assembly: GCA_964444695.1. GTDB lineage: Bacteria > Desulfobacterota > Desulfovibrionia > Desulfovibrionales > Desulfovibrionaceae > Desulfocurvus. Next base: position 997 of record CAYUIN010000285.1, on the reverse strand, counting down.
GTTCGCTGAACTCGAACTCGTGGGCGAAGTCCGGGTGCTGGGCCTGGCCCGCGCCCCGGATGATGACCCGGAGGGGGTACTGGTCCGTGAGCTTGAGCAGGCCCACGGTGTTGGCCAGGCAGCGCTCGTAGTCCAGGCCCATGACGCCCTCGTGGGTGCGCTTGTCCACGCCGTGGAAGCTGACCCAGATCTCGTGGCGCACGTCGGCGAAGACCTCGGCCAGGCGTTGGGCCGTGACCTGGTCCAGGGCCAGGACGTTGGTGGAGATTTCCAGGGACTTGAAGCGCAGGCGGTCCTTGACCATCTGCGTGCGCTCCAGGATCTTGCGGTCCAGCAGGGGCTCGTTCTCCAGGTACATGCAGACCTTGCCCAGCTCGAAGCCCTCCAGCTGGGAGAGCACGCGCTCGAAGAGCTCGTCGGACATCCTGCCCGGGTGGGCGTGGTGCCAGCTGTCCAGGTAGGGGCAGATGATGCACCGGCCCGAGCAGGCCGAGACGGTCTGGATCTGGACGTTCAACGGTTCCCGCATGTCATGCCTTTCCTTTGCCGATGCCGGGCCTCAGAAGGCCCCCCGGATGATGGCGGGCAGCGAGGCCACGAAGCGCCCCGTGGCCCGGCCCCTGTGCAGGACGAAAAACACCTTGGCCCCGAAGCCGAGACGGTCCACCTTGAAGAAGTCGGCCTCCAGGCCCAGCAGCCCGGCCAGCCGCCGCATGCTGGCGAAGGTCCAGGCCGTGACGTGGGTGCGGTGCCGCCAGTAGGTCTGGTCCGCGCTGGGATGGTCCGCCAGGCTGCCGCCGTGCCAGAAGTCCGTGCTGCCCACGATGGCCCCCTCCGGGGCCAGCCGCCGGGCCAGCAGGCCCACGTCGCTGGCCGGGTCCGTGAAATGCTCGAAGACCTCGAAGGCCGAGATCAGGTCCCAGGGGCCGTCGGGCAGCTCGTCGCGGTGGAAGAACCGGTCCGGCCCCAGCTCGGCGCGCCGCTCGGCGAGGAGGGG
>CAYUIN010000284.1:0-4241 GCA_964444695.1 uncultured Desulfocurvus sp. | reverse complement strand
AGGCCCTCGTCGGGGTCGCGGTAGGGGTCGCCTTCCACCGGAGGTGCGGCCTGGGCCCTGGCCGGAGCCTGGGGTCGCATGTTGTTCCCGCCGCCGGGGCGACCGCCACGGCCCGTGGCGCGCGGGCCGCGCCCACGCTGGCCGCGCGGGCCGCCGTCGTATTCGCGCTCGTCCACGTCGCCCGCCACGGGCCGACCGACCGGGGCGCGGTCGTAGTCGAAGCCCTCCACGGTGCGCCGCTCGATCTTGCGGCCCATCATGCCCTCGATCTGACGCACCAGGACGCCGTCCTCGGACGTGATCAGCGACAGGGCCATGCCCGTACGGTCCGCGCGGCCCGTGCGGCCGATGCGGTGGGTGTACGTCTCCGCGCAGTCCGGCATGTCGAAGTTCACCACGTGGCTGATGCGCGAGCAGTCGATGCCGCGCGCCGCGATGTCCGTGGCGACCATGATCCGGTAATCGCCGCAGCGGAAGCCCTCAAGGGCCTCCTGGCGCTTGTTCTGCGACAGGTTGCCCTGCATCGAGGTGGCGGCCCAGCCCTTGGTGCCCAGCTGCCGGGCCAGGTTCTTGGCGCGGTGCTTGGTGCGGGTGAAGACCAGCACGCAGTCGTGGTCCGTGCTCTTCAGGATGCTCTCCAACAGCCCGGTCTTGAGATGCTTGCGCACCGGGTACAGCGCGTGCCCGACGCTGGCGGCCGGGGCGCTGTGCGCCACCTTGACCGTCACCGGGTCGTTCAGGATCCCCCGGCACAGCGCCTCGATCTCCTTGGGCATCGTGGCCGAGAACAGCAGGTTCTGCCGCTTGGCGGACAACCGGCCCAGGATCTTCTTGATGTCGGGCAAAAAGCCCATGTCCAGCATCCGGTCGGCCTCGTCCAGCACCAGCAGGTCCACCTGGGACAGGTCCGCCTGGCCCTGGTTCATCAGGTCCAGCAGGCGGCCCGGACAGGCCACGGCGATGGTGGACTGGCGCAGGGCGCGGATCTGCGGATGCGCGCCGACGCCGCCGAACACGGCCGCGCTGCGGATGCCCGTCTGCGAGCCCAGGCCGATGAAGGTCTCGTGGATCTGCAAGGCCAGCTCGCGGGTCGGGGCCAGCACCAGCACGCGCACCGGGCCGCGCTTGGGGATGTCCGCGTCCAGCAGCCGTTGCAGGATGGGCAGCGCGAAGGCCGCCGTCTTGCCGGAGCCGGTGCGCGCCAGGCCCAGCACGTCGCGGCCTTCGAGGACCGGCGGCATGGCCTGGGTCTGAATGGGAGTGGGGGTCGTGTAGCCGGCCGCACGAATACCAGCGGCCAGACGCTCGTCAAAGCGAAAGGAATCAAAAGTCACAAAAATATCCTATGATTGAAAGGAAGTACTTGCGGTCCTGCGTGACGAGGAACCGCCGGGCCGCGTGGGCCATGGTTCAGTCAGGTTGCTCCGGGACGGGGAGGCTTGCTCCCCAAATGGGCGGGTGCCGCGCCCCGGGTAGATGAGGGGGGCGGAAGGTGGGCTCATATGTCCGGTCACGCCGAGTCCCGGCATATGTACGCATTTTTCAGCGGATGTAAAGGGGCAAAGCCCGGCAAATCCCGATGGGGACTGTTCAACACGCGCGAAACAGGATAATTTGGCGCCATAATGCCCAAGAACGCGACGCCGCCGGCAGCCCGCCTGTTCCTGGCCCTGACGTTCCTCGCCGCGCTCAGCGCGGCCGCCTGCCCCGCACTGGCCGAACAGCGCGTCTGCATCATCAACAGCTATTCCCGGGACTTCGTCTGGACCCGGGACCTCGACGACGCCCTGCGCCGGGGGCTGCCGGGCGTGGACATCGTGACCTTCGACATGGACACCAAGGCCCTGCCCCAGGAGGTCTTCGCCCAGCGCGCGGAACTGGCCCTGGCCGCCTGCGACGCCGCCGCCCCGGACCTCGTGGTGCTCAGCGACGACAACGCCCTGCGCCTGCTCGGCCAACGCCTGGTGGACCAGGGCAGGCGCGTGCTCTTCATGGGCATCAACAACAACCCCCGCGCCTACCTCGACGACCCGCGCAAGGCCACCGGCGTCCTGGAACGCCCGCTGTACAAGCGCTCCGTCCTGCTGGCCCGGCGCCTGCTGGGGCCGACGGCCCGCCGCGGGCTCGTGCTGTTCGACGACAGCCCCACCGCCCGTGTGCTGCACGAGGAAATCTTCGCCGCCTCGCCGCAATACGTCGTCGGCGACACGGTCATGGACTTCCTGGCCACCAACTCCCTGGAACAATGGCGACTCGCCCTGACCACCGCGCGCCAAGACGGCTACAGCTTCATCGCCCTGGGCCTGCGGCACACCCTGCGCGACGCCCAGGGCGGATACGTCAACCCCGACGACGCCACCGCCTGGGCCCGCGACAACGCCTCCGTGCCCCTGTTCGGCTTCTGGGACTTCGACATCGGCCCCGGCAAGACCCTGGGCGGCGTCGTGCTCACCGGCAGCACCCACGGCGAGATCGCCGCCGTCCTGGCCCGGCGCCTGCTCAACGGCGACCCGCCCGAAGAGGTCCCCGCCATCCACGACAGGCAGGGCGTGCTCATGTTCAGCCTCTCCGAACTCAAACGCCACGGCATCACCCTGCCCGAAGACCTCCGCCAACAAGCCGACCTGCGCCCCTGACCTGGCCCCGTAGCGGGTGGTCATGGGCTCGGGCGGGAGGCCTCCGGCGGCTGGGGCGCCGCCCCAGACCCCGCTCAAGGGAATAATCCCCTTGAGAATCCCTCTTTTGGGCCGCCTTACGGGTTGCTCATGAAAAAAGGCTCGGCGACTGCCGAGCCTTTCGCTTGAGCAACCCGTAAGGCGGCCCAATGTAGGGATTCTTAAGGGGATTATTCCCTTAAGCGGGTCCAGGGACCCCCAGTCCTTAGCTTGCCCCGACCGAAGGGAGAGGGCGAGCTTAGGAATGGGGAGAGCAGAGATAGCGCCCTGGCCGCCGGAGGCCTCCCGCCCGAGCCCATGGCCACCCGCCACGCCGGGCGCAAAAAAGCCCCGCGCCGGTGGGCGCGGGGCCTTGGGGGCCGGTGTGGCGGCGGGGGCTAGTGGAGCTTGCCGCCGAACATGCTGTTGACGAACTGGTTTTTGAAGAAGTCGTTGACCCGGCCCGCGAGGTGCATGCGGGCGGCTTCGGCCTCCTCCTCGCTGGAGAAGAAGGCGGCCAGGTCGCGGGCCACGCCGTCGCCCATGTCGCCCAGGGGCTGGTCCAGGTGGACCCGGAAGTACCACTGGTCGCCCTCGTAGGGCTCGTCGGGCACGGGGAAGGTCTTCTCCACCCAGCCGATGGCCTTGATGTGGGCGATGGGCACGAGGAAGCCCTCGATTTCCACCAGGTAGTCAAATTCGGGGTAGTCGTCGAATTCCTGCATCTGTTCTCCCATCCGCGTGATGCGCGCCGCGTTGTGCGGCACGGTTCGGGCCGGGGCCCGGTCCCGGTGTATGGTCCCGGGCGGCGCGTGTCAACCTCCGGGGTCGGTTCAGGCCAGGCGGGCCAGGGCCCAGGCCGCCAGCAGCGAGGCCAGGGCCGTCAGCAGCCCGGCCAGGCGCAACAGGCGCAGCAGGCGGCGGACCAGGACCGGGGTCCAGGCCGTGTCCCGCGGGCCCAGGCGCGGCTTGTCCACGGCCTGGCCGTGGTAGACGGCCGGGCCGCCCATGCCCGCGCCCAGGGCCCAGGCGGCGGCGGCCATGGGCCAGCCCGCGTTGGGGCTGGCCATGCGCGCGGCGTCGCGGCGCACGGCGCCCCAGGCCAGGGGCCCGCCCCAGATGCGCCCCACGGCCAGGATGCACAGCGCCGTGAGCCGCGCCGGGACGAAGGCCAGCACGTCGTCGGCCCGGGCGGCGGCCATGCCCAGCTCGCGCCAGCGCTCGGTCTTGTAGCCCCACATGGAGTCCAGGGTGCTCACGGCCTTGTAGGCCCACAGCCCGGGCACGCCCAGCAGGCACAGGGCCAGGAACGGCCCGCCGAAGCCGTCGGACAGATTTTCGGACAGGGTTTCGGCCAGGGTCCGGCACAGGCCCTCCTCGTCCAGCTCGGCGGTCTCGCGGCTGACGAGCATGGCCAGGGCCCGGCGGGCGGCGGGCAGGTCTCCGGCCTCGATCAGGCGCAGCGTGCGGCGGCCTTCGTCCAGCAGCGAGCCCAGGGCCAGGCCCGCGTAGGCCAGATACAGGGTCAGCGCGCCGCCGAGCAGCAGCAGCCCGCCCAGCAGCCGCACCGCGCCCCAGGCCGCCAGG
>CAYUIN010000283.1:0-4246 GCA_964444695.1 uncultured Desulfocurvus sp. | reverse complement strand
GGGGATTATCCCCTTAAGCCGCCGGAGGCCATAAGAAGCGGGCCGTCCGCCATCTCCCCACCGCCCCGCCCATGACCTCCGTCGGACCAGGCCCCGCCACCTCCGCCACCCCGCACGGCCGAAGCTGGTTGCTCTTCCCTTGACTTTCGGGAGGACTCGATTACGTTTGTCTCCCGTTTCGGCAAGGCCCGCCATTATTTTAAAGACATAGGGACCCCCCAGCATGAGCGACTACAAGAAGACCCTGCATCTGCCGTCCACCGCGTTTCCCATGAAGGCCAACCTGACCCAGAAAGAGCCGGAAATGCTCAAGTTCTGGGAGAAGATCGACGCCTACACGGCGATGATTTCCGCCAACGAGGGCGGCGAGCGCTACGTGCTGCACGACGGGCCGCCGTATGCCAACGGGCACATTCACCTGGGTACGGCGCTGAACAAGACCATCAAGGACATCATCGTCAAGCACCGCAACATGTGCGGGATGAAGGCCGAATACGTTCCCGGCTGGGACTGTCACGGCCTGCCCATCGAGCACAAGGTCTCGCAGGAGCTGCGGGCCAAGGGCAAGACGGACCTGCCCGCCGTGACGGTGCGCAAGATCTGCCGCGACTACGCGCGCAAGTGGGTCGATGTGCAGCGCGGCGAATTCAAGCGCCTGGGCGTGTTCGGCGTCTGGGACGAGCCGTACATGACCATGAACCCCAGCTACGAGGCCGCCACGGCCCGGGAGCTGGGCAATTTCATGGGCGCGGGCTCCGTGGTGCGCAGCAAGAAGCCCATCTACTGGTGCAACGACTGTCAGACCGCCCTGGCCGAGGCCGAGGTGGAGTATCACGACCACAGCTCGCCCTCGGTCTACGTGCGCTTCCCGCTGCACGACTCCGGGCTGGCCAAGCTGGCCCCGGGCGTGGACGTGGCCCATGCCTACGTGGTGATCTGGACCACCACGCCCTGGACCTTGCCGTCGAACATGGCCGTGGCCGTGCATCCGGAGTTCGAGTACGTGGTGGTCAAGGTCGGCGGGGACTTCTACGTCCTGGCCGCCGAGCTGCTGGAATCCTGCGCCGCCCGCTTCGGCTGGGAGGACAAGGACATCGTGGCCCGCTTCCCCGGCGCGAAGCTGGAGGGCCTGACGGCCCGCCACCCGTTCTACGCGCGGGACTCGCGCCTGGTGACGGCGGACTACGTGACCCTGGACGCGGGCACCGGCTGCGTGCACACCGCCCCGGGCCACGGCCGCGAGGACTATGAGACGGGCCTTCGCTACGGGCTGGAAATCCTCTCCCCGCTGGACGATTCCGGCCGCTTCCTGCCCGCCGTGGAGTTCTTCGCGGGGATGCGCGTGGACGAGGCCAACCCGCATATCGTGGCCAAGCTGGACGAGCTGGGCCACCTGCTGGCCAAGGAGAAGATCAGCCACTCCTACCCGCACTGCTGGCGCTGCAAGCAGCCGGTGATCTTCCGCGCCACCACGCAGTGGTTCGTGTCCATGGAGCGCAACGACCTGCGCAAGAAGGCGCTGAGATCCATCCAGAACGACGTGCGCTGGATCCCCGCCTGGGGCCGCGAGCGCATCCATTCGATGATCGAGACCCGGCCCGACTGGTGCATCTCGCGCCAGCGCACCTGGGGCGTGCCCATCGTGGCCCTGCTGTGCAAGGACTGCGACGAGGCCTGGTTCGAGAAGGACTGGGTGATGGGCATCGTCAAGAAGTTCGAGGCCCACGAGCGCGGCTGCGACTACTGGTTCGAGGCCACCATGAAAGAGGTCGTGCCCCAGGGCCTGAAATGCCCTCATTGCGGCGGGACCCACTGGGAGAAGGAGGACGACATCCTGGACGTGTGGTTCGACTCCGGCACGAGTTTCGCGGCCGTGGCCGAGCAGCGCAAGGAGCTGACCTTCCCCACGGACATGTACCTCGAAGGCTCGGACCAGCATCGCGGCTGGTTCCACAGCTCGCTGCTGGCCTCCATCGGCACGCGCGGGTGCGCCCCGTACAAGTCCGTGCTGACCCACGGCTACGTGGTGGACGGCGAGGGCAAGAAGATGTCCAAGTCCGTGGGCAACGTGGTCGCCCCGCAGGAGATCATCGACAAGTACGGCGCGGACATCCTGCGCATGTGGGTCAGCTCGGAGAACTACCAGGACGACGTGCGCATCTCCGACAACATCCTCTCGCGCCTGGTGGACGCCTACCGCCGCATCCGCAACACGATGCGCTACCTGCTGGGCAACCTGGGCGACTTCGACCCGGCCAAGGACGCCGTGGCCCCCGCCGAGATGCTGCCCCTGGACCGCTACGCCATGACCCTGGTGGACCGCGTCCACGCCCGCGTGCAGCGCGGCTACACGGAGTTCGAGTTCCACCGCGCCTACCACGCGCTGCACAACATGTGCGTCACCGAGCTGTCCTCGTTCTATCTGGACATCGTCAAGGACCGGCTCTACGCCTCGGCCCAGGGCAGCCTGGAACGCCGCAGCGCGCAGACCGCCCTGTGGCAGATCGCCATGACCTTCCTCACGGACATCGCGCCCATCCTGTCCTTCACCGCCGAGGAGGCCTTCGGGCATCTGCCGGAAGCCATCCACCCCGGCGTGCCCACGGTGTTCGCCATGCGCTTCGCCATGGACCGCGGGTACCTGATGGACGAGGCCGAGCGCCACGTCTGGGAGACGGTGGCCGCCGTGCGCGCGGAGATCACCAAGGCCATCGAGCCCGAGCGCAAGGCCGGGACCGTGGGCCACAGCCTGGAGACCGCCGTCACCGTCCACGCCCGCGAGGAGCTGCTGGACGACCTGCGGGCCGAGGGCGCGGACCTGGCGGAGATCTGCATCGTGTCCCAGGTGGTGCTTGAGCCGCTGGAGAGCGCCCCGGCGGGCGCCTGGACCAGCGAGGAAGTGGACGGGCTGAAGATCGGCGTGGCCAAGGCGGGCGGCGAGAAGTGCGAGCGCTGCTGGCGCTTCCTGGAGCTGGGCACCGACCCGGCGCACCCGACCCTGTGCCCGCGCTGCGCGGCGGTGATGGCCGTCGAAGGCGACCAGGGCTAGCCCGGGCCGGGGATGCGACGCTACACCCTGCCCCTGAGCCTGGCCGCCGTGGTCCTGGCGCTGGACGCGATCACCAAGGTCGCCGTGCGCCAGACCATGGCCCTGTACGAGAGCCGCGAGGTGCTGCCCGGGCTGTTCAACCTGGTGCACGTGCTGAACAAGGGCGCGGCCTTCGGCATCCTGTCGGACGAGAACATCGGCTGGCAGCGGGCCTTCCTGGCGGCGACGGCGGTCCTGGCCGTGGGGGTCATCCTCTGGCTGCTGCACAGCCGCCAGGTGCGCGACGGGCTGGGCAGGGCCGGACTGGGCCTGGTGCTCGGCGGGGCCCTGGGCAACCTGGTGGACCGCATCCGCATCGGCTACGTCACGGATTTCCTGGACTTTTATTGGAACGGCTGGCACTGGCCCGCCTTCAACGTGGCCGACATGGGCATCAGTTGCGGCGTCGGCCTCTTGATCATCTCATTCTACGTGACCGAGCGGCGCGCCAGGCGCGGCGCCCGGCCCGCTGGAGGTTCCGGCGCATGAGCCTGTTTTCGAATCTGCCGTCCTGGTTCCCGGCCTTCCTGGTCGTGACGGGCGTTTGCATTTGCATCTCGTTTTGGGCTATCTGGCACGCATACCAGCGTGAATTTCCCACCAACCAGGAGAAGATGCTCTGGATGGGCGTCGCGGTGTTCGTGCCGTTCATCGGCGGCATCGCGTACCTGGGCGTGGGACGCAAAAGAGGAAGGTTGCTCACATGAAACGGCTGACCCTCGCCATCTGCCTCTGCCTGGCCCTTGCGGCCTGCGTGAATCCCGACGACGTGCGCACCCTGGACGGGCGCGTGTACGACCAGAACCAGCGCATCGAGACGCTGGAAAAACAGCTTGAGCAGACCCGCGCCACCGGCTCCCAGGCCGCCGAGACCTGGTCCGAGGTCCAGGCCCTGCGCCAGGAGCTGGCCCAGACCAAGGGCGACCTGGCCCTGGCCCAACGCGAACTGGACGAGCTGCGCCAGGCCCGCGAGGGCGAGGCCGCCGTGCGCGAGAACCTGTTCGAGGACATGCGCGACGTGAAGGTCGCCATCGGCCGCATGAATTCGCAGCTGGCCACGGACATCGACCTGGCCGCCATCCGCGCCGAGCGCGCGCCCGCCCCGGCCCCGGCTTCCGCCGCCCCGGCGGGCGACACGGCCATGGCCGAGGGCCAGCC
>CAYUIN010000282.1:2310-4246 GCA_964444695.1 uncultured Desulfocurvus sp. | reverse complement strand
GAAGCCGTCGACGTCCACGGCGGGGTTGAACAGGGCGGCGCCGGAGCGGTCCGGGGCGCGGCGCACGGCGGCCACGCCGGTCTGCACGCTGTCGCGGATGTCGCGCATGAAGGCGGGGTAGGTGTCGCGGCCGTGTTCGATGTCGGCCAGTCGTTTTTCCCATTCGCCGGTCAGTTCCGGGGAGACCATGGCGGGCAGGTGTCCTTCCACGAGGTCCACGGCGTGGCAGCCCGCGTCGCTGGCGATGAGCTTCTTCTTGTCCTTTTCCACGTACTTGCGCGAGAGCAACGTCTCGATGATCTGGGCGCGGGTGGCGGGGGTGCCCAGGCCGCGTTCCTTCATGGCGTCGCGCAGCTCTTCGTCGTCCACGAGTTTTCCGGCGGTTTCCATGGCCCCGAGCAGGGTGGCGTCGGTGAAGTGCGCGGGGGGTTTGGTCTGGTGTTTTTTGGCTTCCAGGGAGCGGGCGGCCACGGGGGAGCCCTTGCGCAGGCGGGGCAGGGGGTTGTCCGCCGCGGCGCGCCAGGGTTCCGCGGCCAGCCAGCCCAGGTCCTTGAAGACCTTGCCGGTGGCCTTGAAGCGGTGGGAGGCGATGTCCACCCAGACCACGGAGGCGGAGAATTTGGCCGGGGGCATGAGCGCGGCGCACAGGCGGCGGCAGATCATCTCGTAGACGTTCCACTCGTCGGCGGACAGGGAGTCCTTGTTCACGCGGTTGGCGGTGGGGATGATGGCGTGGTGGTCGGTGACCTTCTTGTCGTTGACGCACTCGAACTTGCCGCCCTTCTGCACGCGCTCGGCGGCGGCGCGGGACTCGTCCGGGAACAGGTGGTAGATGGCGCGCAGCGGGCCGAGGATCTCGGCGAAGAGCTCCTTGGTCAGGTGCCGGGAGTCGGTGCGCGGGTAGGTGATGCATTTGCGCCGTTCGTACAGGGCCTGGGCGATGGTCAGGGTGTCCTTGGCCGAGAGCCCGAAGCGGGAGTTGGCCTCGCGCTGGAGCGTGGTCAGGTCGAAGGGCAGCGGCGGTTTCTGTTGGCGGGCGGCGCTTTCCACGGACAGCACGGAGCCGTCTTTGCCTGCGCAGTCGGCCTGCACGGCGGCGGCGGCGGCCTCGTCGTCGATGCGGGTTTCCTTGAACTCGGGCGGCGCGTGCCAGATGGCGGAGAAGGCGTCCTCGCCGTGGGCCAGTTCGGCTTCCACGGTCCAGTAGTCGCGCGGGGTGAAGTGTTCGATCTCGCGGCGGCGGTCCACCAGGAGCTTGAGCACCGGGGTCTGGACGCGGCCCACGGTGATCAGCGAGCCGTCGCGCAGGGTGAACAGGCGCGAGTAGTTCATGCCCACGAGCCAGTCGGCCTCGGCGCGGGCGTAGGCGGCCAGGCCGAGGTTGCGTTTTTCGGCGTCCGGCACGGTGCCGGCCAGGGCCTTCTTGAGGCCCTGTTCGGTCATGTCGCTGGCCCACAGGCGGCGCACGGGCTTGTCGCATCCGGCCATCATGGCGATGCGCCTGAAGATCAGCTCGCCCTCGCGCCCGGCGTCCGTGGCGTTGATGATGTCGGTCACGTCCTCGCGGTTCATGAGGTTGCGCACGACCTCGTACTGGCGGGCGGACTCGGGCAGCACGGCCAGTTTGAAGCGGGCCGGGATCATGGGCAGCATGTCCATGCGCCAGCGTCCGGCCCAGGCCGGGTCCTGGTCTCCGGGCTCGGCGATGCCGATGAGGTGGCCGATGGCCCAGGTCACGACGTGCTTCTCGCCCGCGATGAAGCCCCCGCCCTTTCCGGGCAGTCCGAGGACCTTGGCGATCTCGCGCCCCACGGAGGGCTTTTCGGCGACGATGAGGGTCTTGGTCATGACGGTTCCGGCCGGGACGCGCCCGGCAGGCCCCCTGTCTATCAACTGACGGCGCCGGTGGGAAGGGGGCGGCGGGCGCCGTTGTGGC
>CAYUIN010000282.1:0-2300 GCA_964444695.1 uncultured Desulfocurvus sp. | reverse complement strand
AACGAAGGGGCGGGGCGGGCCGCGTCAGCAGTCCACGGCTGCCGCGTAGTCGGGCAGGGACTTGATGGCGTTGTAGGCCTGGGTGGTGATCTCGGCGGCGCCGCAGGCGCGGTCGTGGGCGAACTGCACCGGGGCCAGGTTGCAGACGAAGCCCGAGGCGTCGGCGGTGCGCAGCTCGATCTGGGCCGTGGCCACCGAGCGCCCGGCCCGCACCTGGACCACGCGCAGGTAGCCGCCCTGCAGGTCGTAGTCGGCGGCCAGCGGGCCGGACACGGGGAACAGGGATGCGACGCCGGTCCCGGCGGGGATGGTGACGGTCTGTTTCAGGGCCATTGCGTGTCTCCTTTAGCTTTGCTTGGGCAGGTAGCCCGTGAAGTTGAGCGAGATGAAGCCGCCCACGGGGATGGAGGACAGGACGCCGTAGCTCCCGCCCGCGTCGGTATACAGCTTCACGATGAGCCGCGGCCTGGTGACGCCGTTGACGTCGCTGGACACGTAGCCGAGCTCGTAGCAGCCGGGGGTCGTGCAGCCCGCGACGCGCCCCGGCGACACGGCCAGCAGGCTGTAGCCCGCCAGGCTGTAGCCCGTGTCCCCGACGTCGAAGATCAGGGTCTGGGCGTCGTGCAGCCCGAGCCCGCCGACGAAGTCGACCCCGGCGCCGACCGTGGGCGTGTTCACGTAGCTGGTGGCGGGGGCGGCGACGGGGTTGACGTAGCTGATGCCCGTCCCGCCCAGCTGGTTGCGGAAGTAGTGTTGCAGCGTCCCGCCGTTGTTGGCGATGCGGACCATGAAGGCCACGGCCTTGAAGCCGCCGTAGAGCTCGTGGCCCAGGCCCAGGCGCAGCGGGTGGTAGCCGCCCAGCAGGGATGCCGGGGTCACGGCGGCGTCGTCCTGGGCCCCGGCGGCCACGGCGGCGGCGTCCGCCGCCTTGAGCAGGCCGTATCCGGCGCTGGTGCCCTTGCCGCCGGAGTTCACGGCCAGCCCGTTCAGGGCCAGCAGGCGCGCATCGGCCCAGCTGCGCCCGGGTTTGCCCAGGGAGCCTTCGCTGTGGGCCCTGGGGCAGAGGTTTCTGGTTGCCATGGTCTGTCTCCTTCCCGCCTAGACGGGGATGATGTCTCCGTCCGTGTCGAGCACGAACTGTTCGCTGAACAGGGGATCGGCGGACGGGATGACGTCGCCGTCGTCGTCCTGCTCGAAGAAGTCCCCCAGGGTCACGGTGAGCCGCACCCAGGACAGGGACGCGGCGGGGCTTTCGCCCGTCACGGGGCCCACGGCGCGGTAGCTGTGGCCGTCGGTATGGGCCACGACGTCCGGGAAGTCGTAGGCCGCCTCGGGGTCCCAGGCCGGGGCCGAGGCGCCGAAGGCCTGGGCCGCGTACACCGAGGCCATGCGCTCGTGGTCGGCGGCCTGGGTCTCGATCAGCTCGGTGGCGGAGCGGATGGACTCGACCTGGGCCACGCTCGCGGCGGCCAGCCCGGCGGACGCGGCGGACAGGGCGGCGGCCTCGGTCGCCTCCACCACGCGCGCGGCGGCCGCGCCCTCCGAGGCCAGGGCCCCGTCCCGCGCGGCCAGGGCCGCGTCGCGCGCCGCCAGCAGTTCGGCGGGCTCCAGGGCCTGGGCCTGGTCCGGCTCGGCCACGGAATACTTCACGCAGCGGCCCAGCTCCTCCTTGAGTTGCAGGCAGATGCGCGTCAGCTTGTCGTCGGATTTCTCGATCTCGTCGGTGTCGATGACGTCCATGTTGTTCCAGGCGCGTTCCTGGGTCAGGGGCACGTCGCCGTGGATGGTCAGGGTCTGGCCCTCGGCGGGCGCGGCGGCCATGACCAGCGTCCCGCCGCCGGGGTCGCCCGCGCCGGTCAGCGTGTAGTCCAGGCCCAGGTCCAGGATCAGGTCCTCGGTACCCATGGCCGTGTCCGGCGCGGGCCGCCGCAGGACGGCCCGCACGTGGGCGTCCTGCATGAAGGCGAACTGCGTGGGAAACTCCGTGCTCACGCCGTTGCCCTCGTAGCGGACCTTCATCAGTTGCGATACGACAGTCACTTGTTCTCCTCGGGTTGGTCTCCCGGCGCCGGGCGGCGGCCTCCCGGGCCGCCAGGTTCCAGGCGATTTCCGCCCATGCATGCGAAAGGCTGTATAGCCCGCTTCCCGCCAGCCGTGTTGTCAGATGTGCAATCTGCGGCTCGTGGCGCATATTTATCTGCAATCTAACGAGATGATTGCAGATAAAAATTCAACCGGCTGCGGCACGGTCCGCGCCGCCCTGGGCGCTCCCGCTCCGGCGGCCAGGCGCGGGCGGGAGC
>CAYUIN010000281.1:0-4281 GCA_964444695.1 uncultured Desulfocurvus sp. | reverse complement strand
ATAGAAGGATTCTTAAGGAAATTATTTCCTTGAGCGGGGTCTGGGGCGGCGCCCCGGAAATCGGGGTACGGGGCGGAGCCCCGTCTGCGGACGCCTCGCCCTTGCGGTGTGGTTGCGTTGGGGGCTAGGGTGGCGGCGGTGTTTGGAATGATTGAGCAGGAGTTGTCATGGGTTTGGAGAAGGGTGCAGTTGTGGACAGGGTGGAGTTGGAACGGGCGGCGCGGGGGTGGGGGGCCTCGGCGTTGCGTGTGGCGGATACGGGATTGCTGGCGGGGATCGAGACGGAGCCCGGGGATCTGCTGGCGGGGTTTCCCCGGGCGGTGAGCATCGGGGTGCGGCTCTCGGACGGGATCATGGACGCCATCGTGGACCGGCCCACGCCGCTGTATTCGTCGCATTATTCGCGGGTCAACGCGGTGCTGGACGACATCGCGGTGCGCACGGCGAACCTGTTGCAGGCCGGGGGCGCGCGGGCGCTGCCCATCCCGGCCAGCCAGATCTTGGACTCCGAGCGCTGGACGAGCTACATTTCGCACAAGGCGGTGGCCGTGGCCGCCGGGCTGGGCTGGCAGGGCAAGAGCCTGTTGCTGGTCAGCCCGGATTTCGGCCCGCGCCTGCGCCTGGTCACGGTGCTTACGGACGCGCCGCTTGCGCCGGACGCCCCGCTTAAGAACCGTTGCGGCTCCTGCACCAAATGCCGCGACGCCTGCCCCTCGGGCGCCATTCGCGGCGTGAACACCGAGCGGCACTACGCCAGCCGCGAGGAAGCCCTCGATTTCCAGAAATGCGTGACCCAGGTCCGCGACGTGTTCGGCGAACTGCCGCATGTGGCGGGGCTGATCTGCGGCGTGTGCGTCGCCGTCTGCCCCTGGGGCAAGCGGGCCGGGCGCGGGCGGGCCGGGGCGGGCGGGGCCTAGGACGGGTCCTTCAGCCGCACGTAGCAGATCCAGGTGTAGGCCTGGGCCTCGTCCTGGAAGACGGCGTGGGCGGCCTCCCGGGGGCGGTCCAGGAGCGGGGGCGGGGTGGGGTGCGTGTCCGGGGTCCAGGGGGTGTTCCAGCGGGTGGTCGCGGTCTGGATCACCGGCGGGAATTCCTGATAGATTTCGATGTGTTTTTGCAGGACGGAGGCCAGGGCGCCGCGCCTGGCGAAGGTCTGCTTGAGGCTCACGCAGTCGCCCTGGCCGGGCGGGTAGTTGTCTTCGAAGATCAGGTCGCGGATGCCCGCGCGCAGGCTTTGTTCCAGGCGGGCCGGGGCGTCCTGGTGGTCGTCGAAGAAGGCCAGGGCGCGGCCCATGTCCCCCTCCCAGGCGTGGAGCGAGAAGTCCTGCGTGCTGTAGCGCGCGCGGGGCGAGACGTATTGGCGCCGCGAGAGGTCGATGTCGATGCAGACCAGCTCCGCGTCCGGGCAGGCCTGTTCCAGCAGCCAGGTCCCCTGGCCCTTCCAGACCCCGCTTTCCACGATCAGCGCCGGGCGCAGGCGCCGGGCCATGAACCAGGCCGCGAACATGTGCGGGGCGCGCATGCCGCCCTGGTTGTCGCGCACGGGGCGGCGGGCGTAGAGGGCGGCGAAGGCGTCCAGGTCCGCGAGCATCTGTTCGCGGGTCCAGGGCGGGGTGCCGATGGCCGTGGGTTCGGGCATGGGGCCTCCGGTCGGCCCGCGCGGGGCCGGGGTGGGACGCAGGGCGCTAGATCCCGCCCTGCATCTGCTTGATTTTCTTGTCCGTATTGTATTGGCTCAGGGAATACACCGCCCAGAACGCGGCGGGAATCCAGCCCAGGATGGTGATCTGCAGGAGCAGGCAGATGATGCCCGCCATGGGCCTGCCGATGGTGAAGAAGACCGTGAAGGGAAGGAAGATGGCCAGCAGAAGGCGCATGGGAAACCTGCCTTGGGGTTGTGGGTGTCGTCCTGGCCCGGGCTCCTAGTCCGCGCAGCGCACGCACAGGGTGCTTTCGGGCATGGCCAGCAGCCGGGCGGCGGGGATGGGTTCGCCGCAGTCGGCGCACAGGCCGAAGTCTTCGTCTTCCAGGCGGCGCAGGGCGGCCTGTATCCGGGCCAGGCGGGAGCGGGCGTTGGTCAGCGCGGCCCCGGCGATGGCCTGGTTCTGCATGGTGTCCAGCCGCGAGAGGCGGCCGATGGAGTCGTCCGGCGCCACGGGCTCCGTACCGGCCGCCAGGGCCTCTACGGTCTGCGTCAGGGTGCCGATCTCCTGTTCCATATGGTCTCTGAGCGCCTGCTTGTCCAGCGCGGTCACGGGGAGCCTCCTCGCGGACCGCGCGCCCGGAAACGAAAAGCCGGGCCTGTGCGGCCCGGCTTGTTCGACATACGTCTCTTGCGGGGCGCTACATGGTGTAGAGCACTTCTCCGGGAATGATCTTCAGGCCGCCCTTGCCCAGGATCTCGATGGCCTGGTCGGTGCGGTCGAAACGGAAGATCATCACCGCGTTCATGCCGCTCTGCTGCACGAAGGCGTACATGTATTCCACGTTCACGCCCTCGCCGGAGAGCAGGTCCAGGATGCTGTGCAGCCCGCCGGGCTTGTCCGGCACCTCGACGGCGACCACGGTGGTCCGGCCCACGGTGAAGCCGTGGTCCTTGAGCACCTGCTTGGCCTTCTCGAAGTCGGACACGATGAGCCGCAGGATGCCGAAGTCGGAAGTGTCCGCCAGGGACAGGGCGCGGATGTTGATCTGCGCCTCGGCCAGCACGCGGGTCACCTCCGACAGCCTGCCCGCGCGGTTTTCCAGGAAGATGGAAATCTGTTCGCACTTCATGAGAACCCGTCTCCTTGCTTTCGTTTGGCCGGGCGGCGCACGCGGGGCCGCCCCTTATCGTGATCAGTACTACGCTTCCGCTCGCGTGGCAACCACGCGGAAGGAAACGATTCTTTATTTCAGGTTGCGCTTGTCCACGATGCGCTGGGCCTTGCCCATGCTGCGCTCGATCCCCTTGGGCTCCACCAGCGTGACCTTGGTGGACACGCCCAGGAACTCCTTGATGGACTTCTTGATCTTGTTCTCGATCTTCTGCAGGCCCTTGATCTCGTCGGTGAAGAATCCTTCGCCCACTTCCACGCGGACTTCCAGCGTGTCCAGGTTGCCCATGCGGTCGACGATGAGCTGGTAGTGGGGCGCGGTGCCCTCGGTCTCCAGCAGGATGGACTCGATCTGCGAGGGGAAGACGTTCACGCCGCGGATGATCAGCATGTCGTCGCTGCGGCCCTTGAGGCGGCTCATGCGCAGGTGCGTGCGGCCGCATTTGCAGGGCACGCGGCAAAGCGAGGTGATGTCGCGCGTGCGGTAGCGGATCAGCGGCTGGGCTTCCTTGGTCAGGGTGGTGAGGACCAGCTCGCCCGTCTCGCCCTCGGGCAGGACCTCGCCCGTCTCGGGGTCGATGATCTCGGGCAGGAAATGGTCCTCGAACAGGTGCAGGCCGTCCTGGGCCTCGTGGCAGCCGATGGCCACGCCCGGGCCCATGACCTCGGACAGGCCATAGATGTCGATGGCGGTCAGGCCCGCGCGCTCCTCGATCTCGTGGCGCATGGCGTCGGTCCAGGGCTCGGCGCCGAAGATGCCGATGCGCAGCGGGAGCTTGCGGATGTCGATGCCCTGCTGCTCGGCGGCCTCGATGAGCACCAGCATGTAGGACGGGGTGCAGCAGATGACGGTGGGCTCGAAGTCGCGCAGCAGGAGGACCTGGCGGTTGGTGCCGCCGCCGGAGATGGGCACGATGGTCGCGCCCAGCTCCTCGGCGCCGTAGTGCGCGCCGAGCCCGCCGGTGAACAGGCCGTAGCCGTAGGCGTTGTGCACGGTGTCCAGGCTGGTGGCGCCGGCGCTCATCAGGCAGCGGGCCATGAGCTGGGCCCAGTTCTTCACGTCGCGCTTGGTGTAGCCGACCACGGTGGCCCTGCCGGTGGTGCCGGAGGAGGCGTGGATGCGCACCACGTTGTCCTTGGGCACGGCGAACAGGCCGAAGGGATAGTGGTCGCGCATGTCCTGCTTCAGGGTGAAGGGCAGGCGCCGTAGGTCGTCCAGGCTCTTGATGTCGCTGGGCTTGATGCCCTCCTCGTCGAACTTGCGGCGATAGAACTTGACGTTGTGGTAGACGCGCTCCACGAGGCTTTGCAGCCGCCGCAGCTGGAGTTTTTCGAGGTCTTCCCTGGGCAGGGTTTCCTTTTCGACATCGAAGATCATGACGCACTCCTCGTTGAAGATGTTGCGGCCCCGGGCCGCCGTCGCCCCCGGCTGGGGTCGGGGCGATGACCGGGTGCAATACCGGGG
>CAYUIN010000280.1:0-4290 GCA_964444695.1 uncultured Desulfocurvus sp. | reverse complement strand
GAGTGGGTCTGGGATAATAAATGGGGGGCACCTTTTGGCGCTGTAAAATGGTGCCCCCGCCCCCCTCTCCCAGCCGCCGGAGGCCTCCCGATGACCAAGATGAGACTGCTCACGCCCGGTCCCACGCCGTTGCCCGAGAGTGTTCGCCTGACGTTGGCGATGGACATGGTGCATCACCGCAAGGCCGGGTTCACGGCCCTGCTCGGCGAGATCCAGGAAGGCCTGCGCTGGCTGTTCGGCACCGCGCAGCCGGTGGTGGCCATGGGCTCCTCCGGCACGGGCGCGATGACGGCGGCGGTGACGAACCTCTTCAAGCCCGGCGAGCAGGTCCTGGTGATCGAGGGCGGCAAGTTCGGCGAGCGCTGGGGCGAGATCGCGAGCACGCACGGGCTGGACGTGGTCTTCCTGTCCGTGCCCTGGGGCCAGGCGGTGACGGTGGAGCATCTGGAGCGGGCCGTGGCCGCGCATCCGGACGTGAAGGGCGTGCTGGTGCAGGCCTCGGAGACGTCCACGGGCGTGATGCATCCGGTGAAGGAACTGGCCGGGTACACCCGCGAGCGCGACCTGATGCTGGTGGTGGACGGGATCTCGGCGGTGGGCATTTCGCCGTGTCCCATGGACGCCTGGGGCATCGACTGCCTGCTCACGGGCTCGCAGAAGGGCATCATGCTGCCTCCGGGGCTCTCGTTCCTGGCCCTGTCCGAGCGGGCCTGGGCGCGGGTCGAGGACGTGAAGCCGCGCAATTTCTATTTCAACCTGCTGGGCGAGCGCGAGAAGATCGTGAAGAGCAGCCAGACGTTGTTCACGCCGCCCATCAACCTGCTGATGGGCCTGCACACCTGCCTGGCGATGTTCCGCGAGCGCACGCTGTTGGACGTGTACCGCACGCAGTGGGCGCTGACGCAGATGGTGCGCGCGGGAATTTCCTCCATGGGACTGGAACTTCTGGTCAAGGATCACTATACTTGGGGCCTTACGAGCCTCGTGCTGCCCGCCGGAGTGGACGGCGCCATGCTGTTGCAGGCCGCGGCGGAGCGGTACGGCGCGGTGCTGGCCGGTGGCCAGGGCCAGATGAAGGGCCGCATGGTCCGCTTCGGGCACATGGGGCACGTGGATTTCGGCGACATGCTCGCCGGGCTGGCGGCCCTGGCCGGGTCGCTGGCGCTGTGCGGCGGGCATTCGGGCGCGCGGGACTACATGGAGCGCGCCATGGCGGCCTACGAGGCGGCGCTGGTGGACGGTCCGCCCGCCGCGATGATGGACTGAACCGCAACCCGACGGGTCACGGGGGGGAGCGCATGAGCGACGACACCAAGCTGGGCGGCGACACGCCCGATTTCGACCACGCACCGACGGACGAGCAGCAGCGCGAGGCCGAGAAGGCGGCGGACGCGGCCTCGGCCCACACCCAGCTGCCGGAAGTGACCTTCGCCACCTTCATCATGTCCCTGGCCTCCTCGGCCCTGGTGCATCTGGGTGAGGTGCCGGAGCCCGAAAGCGGCCGGACCATGCAGAACCTGCCGGTGGCCAAGCACACCATCGACATCCTGTCCATGCTGCAGGAAAAGACGGGCAACTGCCTGAACCCCGACGAGCGCAGGCTGATGGAAGGCCTGCTCTACGAACTGCGCATGAAATACGTCATGAAGATGAAATAGGAACCGAGACGATGCAGACTTACAAGGCCGGGCTGGTGGGCGTCACCGGCTACACCGGCATCGAACTGGCGCGGCTGTTGGCCGGTCACGGGCGCATCGAGCTGGTGCGCGCCACCTCCCGCTCCGAGGCGGGCAAGACCCTGGCCGCGCTGTTCCCCGGGCTGTCCGGGCTGCCCCTGGGCGCGCTCACCGTGAGCGAGCCGGACGTGGACGACCTGGCCGCCTCCTGCGACGTGGTCTTCCTTGCGGTGCCCCACGGCACGGCCATGGACATGGCCGCCGCCCTGGTGGAGCGCGGGGCCCGGGTCGTGGACCTCTCGGCGGACTTCCGCATCGAAGACCCGCAGACCTACGCCGCCTGGTACGGCCTGGCCCATCGCCATCCCGCGCTCATCGAAAGCGCCGTGTTCGGCCTGCCGGAGCTCAGCGCAGACAAGGTCGCCGCCGCGCAGCTGGTGGCCAACCCCGGCTGCTACCCGACCTCGGCCATCCTGGCCCTGTACCCGGCCCTGGCGGAAGGCATCGTCGAGACGGACGGCCTGGTCATCGACTCCAAGTCCGGCACCACCGGCGCGGGGCGCAAGGCCGCCGTGGGCTCCCTGTTCTGCGAGGTCTCGGACACCTTCCGGGCCTACAACCTGGGCAAGCACCGCCACACCCCCGAGATCGAGCAGGAGCTGTCCAAGATCGCGGGAACGCCGATCACCGTGTCCTTCAACACGCATCTTTTGCCCATCAACCGGGGCATCCTCTCCACCTGCTACGCGCGCCTGACCAGGGACCTGGACCTCGCCGCCGTGCACGCGCTCTACGAAAAGGCCTACCAGGACAAGCCCTGGGTCCGCGTGATGCCCATGGGCGCCCTGCCCGAGACGCGCAACGTGCGCGGCACCATGTTCTGCGACCTGGGCCTGGTGGTGGACCCGCGCACCGGGCGGCTGATCGTTGTCTCGTGCATCGACAACCTCTGCCGGGGCGCCTCGGGCCAGGCCCTGGCCAACGCCAACCTGATGCTCGGCCTGCCGCTGGCCACGGGCCTCGACCTGGCGCCGCTGGTTCCATAGCATCCTGATTGCAATAACAATTCATCTTACGAGGGCAGGCGTTTTCGCGCGTGCCCTCGTTTTTTGTGACATTTCCCGAATCGCCTTGCCCAGGCTGACATGTCCGTGGCATACTATTTTACAAAGGCCTACTGCGCATTAGGCCCGACAAATCGCCATAACGACACCGGGGATTCAAAATGAACGCTCAAACCGCTGCGGAAAACACCGCTGAAGCCGTCTTCGTCGCCCGCCAACCCATCTTCGACGACAATCAGGACGTCTGGGGCTACGAACTGCTGTTCAGGGCCTCTGGAGACGCCAGGACGGCGGGCGTCGCCGCCACGGACGCCGACATGGCCACCGCCAAGGTCATCGCGGACGGCTTCGTGCTCGCCATGCAGGGCATCCAGCCCGGGCAGCGCACCCTGATCAACTTTCCCCAGAACCTGATCCTGGACAACTTCGCCTACGCCCTGCCCGCCGACATCGCCGTGGTCGAAATCCTCGAGGACGTGCGCCCCGAACCCGACGTCCTGGCCGCCATCCAGGAATTCAAGGAAGCCGGATACACCGTGGCCATGGACGATTTCATGGGCGAGGCCGAGCTCGAACCCTTCCTGACCTACGTGGACATCATCAAGGTCGACATCCTGGGCATCCTCGGCCCCGAAGGCGCCGAGAACGCCGACAAGCTGCGCCCCGTGGTCCAGCGCCTGGACAAGTACAACTGCCGCCTGCTGGCCGAAAAGGTCGAGGACAACGACGTCTACGCCCTGTGCAAGGAACTGGGCTTCACCCTGTTCCAGGGCTACTTCTTCGCCAAGCCCCAGGTCATCCCCGGCAAGAAGATCTCCTCCAACGAGATCGCCAAGATCCAGCTGCTCAAGGAGCTCGGCAATCCCGACTTCAAGGTCGACAGGCTGTCCGAAATCATCCAGCTCGACCCCTCGCTCACCTACCGCCTGTTCCGCTACATCAACTCCGTGGGCATGGGCGTGCGCCAAAAGGTGGAATCCGTCACCCGCGCCATCACCCTGCTCGGGCAGCGCCAGCTCTCCCAATGGCTGCGCGTGGTCATCATGTCCGACCTGGCGCCCACCAAGAAGGGCCAGGAAGTCGCCTTCCTGTCCGTGCACCGGGGCCGGTTCCTGGAACTGATGTCCACCTACTGCGCCCGCGACCACTCCCCCGAGACGCACTTCCTCCTGGGCCTGTTCTCCATGCTCGACGCCATGCTCGGGCTGCCCATGGAAGAAGTCCTCGACCAGGTGCCCCTGGACGAGAACATGAAGGCCGCACTGCTGGGCAAGGAAAACGAATACCGCTTCTGCCTGCAACTCGTGCGGGCCTACGAACGCAGCGACTGGGACGGCATCGAACAACTCCTCGCCGCCCCGGACATCCCCCTGGACAAGGCCGACAACTTCTACACCCAGGCCATGGACTGGACCCAAGGCATCCTCGGCACCGCGCAACACCCCGAGGCCTAGTCCACGGGCCGCACACGCGGCGAAGGCGGTGGGAAAAGACAGAATGCCTCCGGCGGCTGGGGCTCTGCCCCAGACCCCGCTCAAGGGGATAATCCC
>CAYUIN010000279.1:0-4306 GCA_964444695.1 uncultured Desulfocurvus sp. | reverse complement strand
CTGGATTGGGCCTCGCCCGTCCTTGCAAGAGCCTGAAATTATTGGTGCATGTTTTTGGTACGGCTCTTGAACAGAAGCCCGCCAGGAGAGTGAACCATGCAGTTTTTTCCGTTCATGAGCAGTGACAGCGCGTTGGGAGCGGCCTTCGGGTCGTCCTCGGGCGTTGCCACCAGCGCCAGGAGCGCCGCCGCTGGTGCGGGTCGGACGGTCTCGTCCGCTCGCGACCATTTTGCGAACGTGCTCCAGGGCGCCTTGGACCTCGGGACGGAGGGGACGGCCGGTGAGCGTCAGGCCGTGTTGGGCATGTGGGACAAGGCCCAGGGTGGTCTGTCCTCGTTTGCCCGCAGCGGCGGGCTGCGCGAGGCGGGAGCCCGTCTGGCGGCCATGGACGAGCGTGTGACCAAGGCGTCGCGCCAGGGTGCGGCGGGCGGCACGTTCAATCTGCGTGCGTTGGCGGCCCGTTCCGGCGGCGGCGCGTTGTCCGGCATCAAGGAGCTTTCCGAGTTGAAGATGACCCGTGAGGACTTGTTGGCCCTGAAGGACGGGCTGCGGACCTACGGGTTGACCCGGGCCGACGTGGACGCCCTGGACGAGCGCATCGCCTCCCAGGCCGGGATGAGCTGGGGCCAGTTCATGGCCGCCTTGTCCGAGAAGATGGTGTCCATGGGCCGCGAGGCCTCGGCGGTGCAGCTGACCGAGGTCGAGACCCGCGACTTGCAGAGCCTGTTCCAGAAGATCGGCTTCACGGCCGGGGCTTCGGACAAGCTGCTCTCGCAGTTGCAGGCGGGCAAGACGGCCACGGTCTGGCAGGCGGTGAGCGACAAGCTGGCCACGATGCCCGAGGGGCAGACGGTGGAGCTGGCGGCGTCGGAGCTGGCCACGCTGGGCAAGGTCATGAAGCTTTCCGAGTCCGGCCAGGCGCGCCTTGCGGCGTTGTTTGCCGGTGCGGACTCCGCCACGGTGTCGGCCAGGCAGCTGACCACGGCGATGACTGTTTTGAAGGCCGAGGTGGCGTCGGACAAGGAAGTGGACGCCACGTCGAACCAGGCCCTGCGCGAGCTGGTGGGCCAGGCGTTGACCGCTGCGGCCGAGCGTGCGGGTCTTTCCCGCCAGGCCGACGGCAAGCCGGACAACAGCGAGCGCAACCAGAAGGTCCTGGCCGAGCACAGCCGCCGCGAGCGGGCCCGCGAGGCCGCCACGGGCGAGACCGGCGACGGTGACGAGCCGCGCGGTCATGCCGAGCGGGTGCTCGAGGCCGACCCCAACGGCGCGGCCCATCGCGCGGCGCGTTCCGCCCAGTCCAAGGATGCCGGTGAGAGTGCCGGGTTCAAGGGCCAGGGGCAGGGCGCGGGCGACGGCGCGGGCGCCGAGGGCGAGTCCAAGGGCGACGGGAGCGGGCGTTTCCTGGGCCGCGACCTGGGCAACCGGGCCGAGGCCCGTGCCGAGGCCATGAAGGCCGAGGGCGCCAAGGCCACGGAGACCGAGGCCGCCTGGAAGGAGATGTGGGACAAGATCCGCGTGGAGCGCGGTGCGGCGGACAGAAGCGCCGAGTCCCGCCAGGCCGAGAACCGGCTGGCCGCCGCCGCCGTTGCCGCCGCCCCGGCGGACAAGGCCGCCCAGGCCGTGTCCCGTCTGGATGGCGAGCTGACGGCCCGGGCCCTGCGCCAGGTGGAGTCCGGCATCCTGAAGACCATGGGCCAGGGCCGCAGCCAGTTGGTGTTGCGCCTCGACCCGCCGGACCTGGGCAAGTTGCAGATGGTCCTGTCCGTGAAGGACGGCGAGGTCAGCGCCACGTTCCGTGCCGAGACGCACGACGCGCACAAGCTGATATCGGAACAACTTGCCCACCTGAAGACCCAGCTGGAGCAGCAGGGGATCAAGGTCGGCAAGATGGAGGTCCAGACGCAGCTTTCCGGCGAGCAGAACGGGAACCAGTGGCTCGGCGCCGGAAACCACAACCAGGCTCAGGAACAAGAGAATTTGGCTCGCAGAGGCAGCCTGCTGCGCATCCTGCGCGGCGACGGGGACGGGGACGACGCCCTGGCCCGGGAATTGCTCAATGAACCGCGAACGGCAAGAATTGCCCGTGAAGGGCTGGACATCATCGCCTAAGCGATTTTCCCGGAGAGCGCCATGCAGGTCTACGAAGCAAGCAATATCATCGGCAGAGCCGAAAAGGATCTCTACGATCAGGAGAAGTTCACCGGCAGCTCCGAGCTGGACAAGGAGGACTTCCTGACCCTGCTCGTGGTCCAGATGCAGCATCAGGACCCCATGAACCCCATGGACGACAAGCAGTTCACGTCCGAGCTGGCGCAGTTCTCCAGCCTGGAGCAGCTGACGCAGATCAACGCGGGCGTGACCAGCCTCGGCGAGACCACGGCCCATCAGGAGATGGTCAACGCCGCCAGCTACATCGGCAAGAACATCCGCGCCGTGGGCGACAACCTGAGCATCCACGAGGACGGCTCCGTCAGCAAGCTCTACTACAAGCTCGCCGACGATGCGGCCAATGTCTACATGAACATTTTCGATACCAACGGGAACATCGTGCGCACGGTAGAGCTCGGCTCACAGGCATCCGGCGAGCACGAATTCCAGTGGGACGGCCAGGATTGGAAGGGCAAGGATCTGCCCGAGGGCCTGTACTACGTGGCCCTGGCCGCCGAGGGCGAGAACGGCGACGCCATTCTCACCCAGACCGAGGTCAGCGGCGAGGTGGAAGCCGTCCAGTACGCGGGCGGATACCACTACCTGCGCCTGTCCGACGGCCGCGTCGTGGCCTTCCAGTACGTCAACGAGGTCGTCAGCGCCGACGCCGCTGCCGACACAACGACCGAAACCGGCGACGACACCGCCGAGTAAACGGAAAGAAGAGTCAGGATCAAGGAGGTTCGGTTATGGGTCTTTCAGCTTCCATGTGGACCGGCGTGTCCGGCTTGCAGGCCCACGGCGAAAAGATGAGCGTGGTGGGCAACAACATCGCGAACGTCAACACGGTCGGGTTCAAGGGCGCCCGGATGCATTTCGAGGACTTCATCAGCCAGGACGTGAACACCGCGGCCGGCGTGGGGCAGATCGGACGTGGCGTGGCGCTGGGCGCCATCTACGCCGACTTCAGCCAGGGAGCCTTCGAGACGACCAACGAGGCCACCGACCTGGCCATCGGCGGCAAGGGCTTCTTCCAGGTGAAGGTCAAGAACGAGGACACCGTCTACTACACCCGGGCGGGCAACTTCCGCTTCGACAAGGACGGCTATCTCGTCGACCCGCACGGCTACGTGCTCCAGGGTTGGGAGATCGAGAACTCCACCACCACCTCGGTGGCCAGCGGCTCCGCCAGCACCGGCACCACGAGCTCCTCGGCCATCAAGGGCACCGGCCTGCCCAAGGACATCCAGATCGAGGGCTTCACGGCCCAGCCCAAGGCGACCGAGACGGTGAGCATGATCACCAACCTCGACTCGCGCGACGGCAACGACAAGGTGGAGAACGCCACCAACCCGTTCTTCAGCATGTTCAGTGTCTGGGACGGCCAGGCCGACACGCCGCTGGACGAGACGCAGTTCGCCTATCAGAGCACCATCAAGGTCTACGACGAGGGCGGCAGCTCCCACGACCTGACGGTCTACTTCGACCAGGTCTCCAGCGTCACCAGCACGGGCGAGCGCTACTGGGAGTACATGGTCACCGTCGATCCCACCGAGGACGGCCGGACCATCGACGGCCAGACCGTGGCCAACTCCGGCGTCGCGGGCGTGGTGATGATCGGCTCCATGACCTTCGACTCCGCGGGCCAGATGAAGAGCGTCTCCGCCTTCACCCTGGCTTCGGGCGCCACCGGCAACCTGAGCTCGCTGAACAACTGGACTCCGGCCCAGTTCAACACCGCGGGCATGCCCATCTTCACGGCGAACTTCACCAGCCAGGCCCTGGCCGACGGCACCGCCGAGGTCAATGCCCGCAACATCGGCATCAACTTCGGCATGACCAACGCGGACACCACCACCGGCTGGGCCGCGGGCGCCGTGGCCAACGCGGCGGCGGTGGGCACCTCGGCGGCCAACCTGCCCGAGTTCTCCTCCATCGCGGTGGGCGCCAGTTCCACCACGAGCTTCGCGGGCTCGAGCTCCACGCAGTTCCAGTCCCAGGACGGCTACACCTTCGGCTTCCTGCAGAACGTCTCGGTGGACCGCGACGGCATCCTCACGGGCCGGTATTCCAACGGCGTCGTGCTGGAGCTGTATCAGGTCACCCTGTACGACTTCGTGAACAAGTGGGGCCTGCAGCGCAACGGTTCCAACCT
>CAYUIN010000278.1:0-4316 GCA_964444695.1 uncultured Desulfocurvus sp. | reverse complement strand
CGCGTCCCGCGCTGCCGCCGGTGGCGATGGTGGCGACGGCGGTGAGGCCTTTGATGAGTGCGGCCAGGGGTCGGATGCGGCCTTCGCGGTTGTGGAAGGCGTTGATCATGGTGTCCGTGCCGTCGGTGCCGCCGCCGATGGTCTCGGGGATGAAGCGGACGACGAGCCAGCCGGTGGCCAGGCCCACGGCGGTGGTCATGACGGGGATCAGCCAGGGCCGGAAGAGCCCGGCGGGGCCGTGGAAGAGTTCCTCGCCCGCGGGTCCGGGCAGGGTCAGTCCGGCTGTCTTATGGATCAGCAGGAACTTGAAGTATTCCACTCCGGTGAAGAACCCGACGGCGGCCAGGCCGGAGATGAGGCCCACGGCCACGGCCAGTGCCAGCCAGCGCATGGAGGCGCTTTTGTAGATGGCGCGGATGTATGCGGCGATGCTCATGTTCCGTCGTGGGTCAGGGCTGGGCCTGGGAGCTGGCGAGGATGGTCCTGGCCAGGTCGCAGTCGCGCGAGATCTGGGCGATGAGTTCGTCCAGCCCGTTGAATTTGCGTTCGGAGCGCAGGCGCTGGACGAACTGTACGCGCAGTTCGTCGCCGTAGACGTCCTTGTCGAAGTCGAGGACATGGACTTCCACGGACAGGGCCTCGTTGCCGAAGGTGGGGTTGAAACCGATATTGGCCACGGCGGGCATGGTCACGAGTTTGTGCGTGACCCAGCAGGCGTAGACGCCGGTGGCGGGGAACAGCTCGTCCACGAGTTTCAGGTTCGCGGTGGGGAAGCCGAGGAGCTTGCCGCCGCGGTCCTGTCCGTGTTGGACGGAGCCTTTAATGGTATAGAAGCGTCCGAGCAGGGGGTAGGCCTCCCAGACGCGGCCCGCGCGCACGAGGTCGCGGATGCGGGTGGAGCTGACCACGGCGCCGCCGAACATGTAGGGGTTGACGCGTTCGACGGTAAAGCCCATGTCGCGGCCCAGGGCGGCGAGCAGTTCGTAGTTGCCTTTGCGGCCTTTGCCGAAGGCGTAGTCGTAGCCGATGACCATGTATTTCATGTTCAGGGTTTCGACGAGGTAGCGGCGGACGAACTCGGCGGGGTCCAGGGCGGCCATTTCGCGGGTGAAGGGCAGCACGCAGCAGATGTCGAGGCCCTGCTTGCCGATGAGTTCGATCTTCTGGTCGGTGAGCGTGATGAAGGGCGGCGTGGCGGCGCCGGTGAGCACGCGCAGCGGGTGCGGGTCGAAGGTGACGGCCACGGATTCGTAGCCATGGGCCTCGGCCCGGGTGCGGGTGCGCGCCAGGAGTTTCTGGTGTCCTTTGTGGACTCCGTCGAAGTTGCCTATGGTCAGGCAGGAGCCCTGGAGCGTATCCCGGATTTGGTCCGGGTCGGTGACGACGATCATGCTGTTTCCTTCGGTGCCGGTCTGGATCGAGGCAAGGCCGTAGTGCTACCCCAAAAGGGCCCGGCGTTCAAGCGGCGCGGGGCGCTGCCCGGCGGGAAGGCGCAAGGGGGCGGAATCCGTGGTGAAAAAAATTCTGCAAAAATTCCTTGCAAAGCGCCGAGGGAAGGGTTTATACACGGCCTTCCTGATGCCGAAGTGGTGGAATTGGTAGACACGCTAGGTTCAGGGTCTAGTGAGCGTTAGCTCGTGGGAGTTCGACTCTCCCCTTCGGCACCATCTCGCGAGAGACGGCCCCGGCGATCCACCCGCCGGGGCTTTTTGTTTGTGATAGTTGTGTGACTTCGCGGGGAAAAGCTTGCGGGCAGCCGGAATTTCTGGTGGGACCGTCGGGCGGCCGGGCGTTGTGTTCACTGCGGAACCACGTTAGGATGCGGCCTGCACGATCCCGGGAAGAGCACGCAACCACGCCGGTTTTTGCATGAGCCCATTCATTCGGAAGATTTCCAAGCCCCTGCTCAGGCGCAGGTCCATCTCCCGCGATCTCACCGTGTCGCTGGTGTGCAGCGTGCTGCTCGTTTCCTTTGTTTTTTCGCTGTATTCCTACCACAGCCAATCCCGCAAGATCCTGGCCGACCTGCACGGCAAGGCGGACGAGGCCATCGTCAAGGCCACGGAGGTGCTCTCGCTGCCTCTGTGGAACCTGGACACCACCAGCGTGCGCATGGTGGGCATGGCCTTCGCGCAGAACGAGCAGGTGGAGGCCGTGCGCATCGTGGACAGCCGGGGCAAGCTGCTCTTCGAGCTGTACAAGGGGCGCGGCGGCGAGACCATCAGCCGCTCGCGGGACGTGGTCTACAACGGCCTGGTCATCGGCCATGCCGAGATTTCCTACACCATGGACGCCTACGCCCGGCAGATGGAGACGCTGCTCTGGAGCTCGGTGGTGGCGGTGGTGGTCACGGTGTGCGTGGTCCTGGCGGCCACGGGCTTTTTGCTGCGCGTGTTTTTGCGCATGCCGCTGGAGAAGCTGCGCCGGGGCACCAGCAGCGTGGCCACGGGCACCTACGGCGAGGAGCTGGAGGTGGAGCACGTGGAGCTGGTGGAGATCGCCGAGGACTTCAACGCCATGAGCCGGGCCGTGGCCTCGCGCGAGGCGGACCTGAACCGCGTCAACATGGAGCTGACGCGGGCCGAGGAGAAGTACCACTCCATCTTCGACAACGCCATCGAGGGCATCTTCCAGACCACGGTGGGCGGCGGGTTTTTGAACGCCAACCCCTCGCTGGCGTACATCCTGGGCTACGACTCGCCAGAGGACCTGATCGCCGGGGTGCACGACGTGGTGGAGCAGGTGTACTGCCGCCTGGAGGACCGCGAGACCTACCTGGCCGTGCTGCACGAGAAGGGCCGGGTCACGGAGTACGAGGTGGAGATGCAGCGCCGGGACGGGACGCGCATCTGGGCCTGCATCTCGGCGCAGCTGATCCGCGACGTCAGCGGCCGGGTGCGGCACATCGAGGGCTCGCTGGTGGACATCACGGTGCGCAAGAAGATGGAGGACGAGCTCAGGCACCAGGCCCTGCACGACCCGCTCACGGGCCTGGCCAACCGGGTGCTCTGCCTGGACCGCATCTGGCGCGCCTGCGAGCGCAACAAGCGCCGCGAGGACTACCTGTTTTCCGTGCTGTTCGTGGACCTGGACCGCTTCAAGGTCATCAACGACAGCCTGGGCCACCGCTTCGGCGACAAGCTGCTGATGGAGGTCTCGCGCCGCCTGCGGGACTGCGTGCGGGACCTGGACACCGTCTCGCGCTTCGGCGGGGACGAGTTCATCCTGCTGCTCGAGGAGCTGGAGAGCCCGCGCAAGGCCGTGCGCGTGGTCAAGCGCATCCGCGAGTCCCTGCGGCGTCCCTTCGCCTTCGAGGACCACGAGGTCCGCGTCACGGCGAGCATCGGCATCGTGCTCGGCCCGGACCACGGCAGCAACCCCGACGACCTGATCCAGAAGGCGAACATCGCCATGCACCGCTCCAAGGAGTCGGGGCGCGACCGGTTCAAGGTCTTCACCCCGGCGCTGCTGGACCGCGCCGAGCTGCGCCTGACCCTGGAAAACGACATGGCCCGCGCCATCCACGGCGGGGAGTTCCACCTGGAATACCAGCCCATCGTGAACATCAACGGCAGCTCGACGCTGTTCGGGTTCGAGGCGCTGATCCGCTGGCAGCACCCGGTGCGCGGGCTGGTGATGCCCCACGAATTCATCCCCGTGGCCGAGGATTCGGGGCAGATCGCCACCCTGGGGATGTGGGTCCTGCGCGAGGCCTGCCGCAGCTTCTCGGTCTGGCGGCGGACGGTGCCGGGCGCGGACGCTCTGGTGCTTTCGGTGAACGTCTCGGGCAAGCAGTTCGCCCAGGCGGACCTTGTGGCGCGGGTCACGGCCGTGCTGGAGGAGACGGGCATGCCCGCCGAGTGCCTGAAGCTGGAGATCACCGAGACGGCCATCATGCAGAACGCGGAAATGGCCATCGACAAGCTTTCCGCCCTGCGGGCGCGGGGGGTGCGCATCAGCGTGGACGACTTCGGCACGGGCTATTCGTCCATGAGCTACCTGCAGAAGCTGCCCCTGGACAGCCTGAAGATCGACCTGTCCTTCGTGCGCGGGCTGGACGAATCCGTGGAGAACCTGGAGATCGTACGGGCGATCATCAACCTGGCCCACACCCTGGGGCTGGAGGTCATCGCCGAGGGCGTGGAGCGCAGGCGGCACCAGGACGCCCTGGAGGCCCTGCACTGCGAGTATTTCCAGGGCTACTTCTATTCCCGCCCGCTGCCCGAGGGCAACGTGGCCGAGTTCATCGGCCAGTTCCCGGGCCGGGACTTCCGCGAATAGGCCGCCGGCCGGGCGCGGCGCCGGGCGCGGCATAA
>CAYUIN010000277.1:1618-4319 GCA_964444695.1 uncultured Desulfocurvus sp. | reverse complement strand
AGCCGCCGGAGGCCCCTGCCTCACGCCGGGCAACCGCCCCGCCGGTCCTCCTCCCGCCCTGGGCGCTTGACAGCCCGTATGCGCGGGCATTAGCTGGGCGGGTGGGGGAAGGGAGACGCATGGAGATCAGGGCCTTGATAGTGGACGACGAGCCGCCCGCGCGCGACGAGCTGGCGTTTTTGCTGACGCGGTTTTCGGACGTGTCGGTGGTGGCGCAGGCGGGGTCGGCGCGCGAGGCGGTGCAGGCCATCCGCGAGTTCGAGCCGGACGTGGTGTTCCTGGACATCGAGATGCCCGGGGGCAGCGGATTCGACGTGCCCGCGGACATCCTGGCCAACGGCGAGGAGCCGCCGCTGTTCGTGTATGCCACGGCCTTCGACCAGTACGCGATCCGGGCCTTCGAGGAAAACGCGGTGGACTACCTGCTCAAGCCCGTGACGCGCGAGCGGCTGGCCAAGAGCCTGTGCCGGGTGCGCTCGGCCATCGAGGCGCACGCCCAGGGCACGGGCGGCATGATGCGCGACGAGTTGCAGCGGCTGCTGGACACGGTCTCGGCCGGGCGGGGGTTCACGCGGGTGCCCGTGGAGCATGGCGGGCGCATCGCGCTGCTCAGGCCGGAGGAGATCGCGTTCTGCTCCACGCAGGAGCGCAAGGTCGTGGCCCACACGGCGCATGGGGCGCTGCCCTGCCACGGGCCGCTGACCATGGACGCCCTGGAGGAGCGCCTGAGCACGCATTGTTTTTTCCGCGCCAACCGGGGCGAGCTGATCAACCTGGCGCGGGTGCGCGAATGTTCGCCGTGGTTCAACGGCAAATACAACTGCGTGATGGACGACGCCAAGGGCTCGGAAGTCACGGTCAGCCGGGGCCGGGTTCCGGCGTTCAAGGAGCGGCTCGGCCTGTAGCCGCGAGGAGACGACATGGCCATCCTGGACCTGCTCATCGTGCTGGTGGAGCGTTTCGGGCTCATCCTCGCGGTGGCCTTCCTGATCATGTCCCTGGGCGCCATCCGGGACATCGACCTGCGCCCGACCACCCGGCGCAACACGCTGCTGCTGACGCTGCTGTTCGGGGCCATGGGCATCCTGGGCACGTACAGCGGCAACATGGTCCAGGCCTCGGTGGCCAACCTGCGGGCCATGAGCGTCATCACCGCCGGGCTGGTGGGCGGGCCGATGGTCGGCGCCGGGGCCGGGTTCATCGCCGGGCTGCACCGCAACCTCATCGACCTCTCGGGCTTCTCGGCCCTGCCCTGCGGCATGGCGACCTTCCTGGAAGGCACGGTGGCCGGGTTTTTGTCCGTGCGCCTGCGCGACCCGCTGGACTGGAAGGTGGCGGCGGCCCTGGCCTTCTTCGGCGAGATCTTCCACATGATCCTGGTGCTGATGCTGGCCCGGCCCTTCGCCCAGGCCCTCAGCCTGATCCAGGTCATCGGCATCCCGATGGTGGTCATCAACACCCTGGGCGCGGCGCTGTTCGTGCAGACCTTCACCGTGCTCTCGCACTACCGCGAAAAGCGCGAATCCAGCCAGACCCAGCAGATCCTGGCCATCGCCGGGCAGACCGTGGGGCACCTGCGCCACGGCCTCTCGCGCGAGACGGCCGAGGCCGTGGCCCACATCATCTACGACCGCATCCGCGTGGCCTCCGTGGCGGTGACGGACGTCTCGCGCGTGCTGGCCCACGTGGGCGACAACGTCTGCCACCACATGCCCGGCGAGCGGGTGCGCACGGCCGCCACGCGGCTGGCCCTGCAAACGGGCGAACCCGCCTTCGTGCGCGATCCCAAGGCCATCGGCTGCGGCGAGAAGACCTGCCCGTTCATCTCGGGGATCATCGTCCCGCTGCGCAAGGGCGGGGCCATCGTCGGCTGCCTGAAGTTCTACGGCACGCGCGGCAACGACCTGGACGCCGTGCGCTACGAGTTGGCCAAGGGCCTGGCCGACCTGTTCTCCACCCAGCTGGAGCTGGAAGACATCCAGATCAAGGAACGCCTCCTGGCGCGCGAGGAGATCCGCCGCCTACAGGCCCAGATCAACCCGCATTTCCTGTTCAACGCCCTGAACACCATCGCCTCCTTCTGCCGCACCAACTCCGGCCGCGCCCGCGACCTGCTCCAGGACCTGGCCCTGTTCATGCGCCTGAACCTGCACGGCAAGGACGGCTTCGTGCCCCTGGAAAAGGAGATGGAGCACGTGCGCTCCTACCTGGCCATCGAGCAGGCCCGCTTCGGCGAGCGCATCCGCGCCGAGCTGGACATGGACGAGGACGCGCGCGACTGGCCCATCCCGGCCTTCCTCATCCAGCCGCTGGTGGAAAACGGCATCAAGCACGGCCTGGCCGGGCGCGAACAGGGCGGCAAGGTCACGGTCCAGGCCCGCGTGCGCGAGGGCGAGCTGCACGTGGTCGTGGAGGACGACGGCGTGGGCATGCCGCGCGTCAAGGCCCTGTCCCTGCTGGAGATGGACGGCGAGGGCCCGTGCATCGGCGTGGCCAACTGCAACCGCCGCCTGCGCCAGATCTACGGCGCCGAATACGGCCTGCAGATCGAGTCCCGCCCCGGCGGCGGCACCCTGGTCGCCCTGCGCATCCCGCACATCGAGATGGAAGCCGCGGCCTAGACCCCGGGCCGCTTCCCCCGCTTCCCCGGCGTTTCCCCGCCATCCCACCGCAGCTCCCGGGCCGCGCCGCCCGGGCCGCA
>CAYUIN010000277.1:0-1608 GCA_964444695.1 uncultured Desulfocurvus sp. | reverse complement strand
ATTTCAAACACTCGAATCGACGTTTCGCGCAATCTTCATTGTAATGGGCGCCGCACCGGGCGTAGAGGCCGGGCAGACCCCCGTGAATGCCCAACCCTTCAATGGAGGATTGCCCGATGCTTTACTTCTTCATCTGCCTAGCCTGCCTGATCGGCGGCTACTTCGTGTACGGCACCTTCGTCGACCGCATCTTCGCGCCCGACGAAAACGTCGTCACCCCCGCGTACTCCATGCGCGACGACGTGGACTACGTGCCCATGCCCAAGTGGAAGCTCCTGCTCATCCAGGTGCTGGACATCGCGGGCATCGGCCCCATTTTCGGCCCCATCCTGGGCGCCATGTACGGCCCCTCCTGCCTGCTGTGGATCGTCATCGGCTGCATCTTCGCCGGCGCCGTGCACGACTACGCCTCGGGCATGCTCTCCGTGCGCAACGGCGGCGCGAGCATCCCCGAGCTGGTGGGCGAATACATGGGCATGACCGCGCGCCAGGTCATGCGCGTGTTCTCCGTGATCCTTCTGATGCTCGTGGGCGTGGTCTTCGTCCTGGCCCCGGCCAAGCTGCTCAACGGCATCACCGGCATCGAGACCCAGATCCTGATCCTGTGCATCTTCGCCTACTATTTCCTGGCGACCATCCTGCCCATCGACAAGATCATCGGCCGCTTCTACCCGTTCCTGGGTGGCCTTTTGCTGGTCATGACCGTGTCCCTGTGCATCGCCCTGTTCGCCTCCGGCCACGAGATCCTGCCGAACATGGACTTCTTCACCAACGTCCACCCCGGCAACAAGCCCATCTGGCCGCTGCTGTTCATCACCCTGTCCTGCGGCGCCATCTCCGGCTTCCACTCCACCCAGTCCCCGCTCATGGCCCGCTGCGTCAAGAACGAGCGTGAAGGCCGCATGGTCTTCTACGGCGCCATGATCATCGAGGGCATCATCGCCCTGGTCTGGGCCACCGTCGGCATGTCCTTCTACGACACCCCGGGCGCCCTGGGCGCCGTGGTCTCCGCCGGCACCCCCGCCGCCGTGGTCAAGGAAGCCGCCTCCACCCTGCTGGGCACCGTGGGCGGCCCGCTGGCCGTGCTGGCAGTCATCGTGCTGCCCATCACCTCCGGCGACACCGCGTTCCGCTCCACCCGCCTGATCGTGGCCGAAACCTTCAAGATCAGCCAGGGCGCGGCCGCCAAGCGCCTGCTCATCGCCGTGCCGCTGTTCGTCATCGGCTTCATCATCTCCAAGGTCCCCTTCGCCACCGTGTGGCGCTACTTCGGCTTCTCCAACCAGATGCTGTCCATGCTCGTGCTGTGGTCCGGCGCCGTGTACCTTGCCAAGACCGGCAAGCTGCACTGGATCTGCACCGTCCCGGCCGTGTTCATGACCGCCGTCTGCGCCACCTTCATCATGCAGGCCCAGATCGGCTTCGGCCTGGCCATGGACGTCTCCACCTACGGCGGCATCGCCATCGCCATCCTGGCCTTCGTGGCCTTCATGGCCAAGTACGGCATGTCCAAGGGCAACCAGCCCGCCGGCGCCGCCCAATAACGACAACCGACTCCAATCCCCTATACAGGCGGCCGCCGCGCACCAGCGCAGCGGCCGCCTCCTT
>CAYUIN010000276.1:0-4327 GCA_964444695.1 uncultured Desulfocurvus sp. | reverse complement strand
GGCCCTTTGCTTTGAGCGAACCCGCAGGCCGCCCATGGGGGATTCTCAAGGGTGACAACCCTTGAGCCGCCGGAGGCCGGTGCTTAACGCCAGGAACCCGCCCCGCCGGTCCTCCCTGTCCCGCTGCCGCCCCCGGGGCCGGATGCTAGCCCTTGGGCAGCGGGGCGAGGTAGCGGCGGACGGCCTGGTCGGCGGGGCCGGTGTGGGGGACGCTGACGCTGAGCCCGGCTTGGCGCAGGGCCAGGGCGGCCCTGGGGCCGACGTTGCCGCCGAGCACGGCGCAGGCCCCGGCATCGGCCAGGAGTGCGGCGACGAGGGTGCCGCTGTTCTGGCGCAGGTCGCGGTGCGGGTTGCGCTGGGCGTGCAGGAAGGCGCCGTCCTGGTCGAAGAACAGAAAGTAGTCGGCCCGGCCGATGACGGGCTCGACGGGGCTGTGCTCTGCGGCGCCGGAAGCGGCCACGGCGATGATGGGCATGGTGTCCTCCCGGGCGGTGTGTGTCGTCGCCCCCAGCGTAGCATTCCCCGTCGGGCGGTTCCACATTCCGAGCGCGGCGATGGGACAAGCCCCGCAGTATGACTGGACTGCGGGGCACGCCGCAACAGTTGTGTCATTTTTTTCACAAGCTGAACGCGGCCAAGGCAACAATAAGGAGCCTCATCGCCGCTGCCGGAGGGCGGAACGCGGCGGCCTGAGGCCTGCCTCGCTCGGGGTGCCGTTGCTGTTTGCTGCAAAAATAAGCGAAATATTTTAGCATATTATATGTTGATTGCCGGGCGGGTGCGACCCCCTTGGCGGGGCCCGGCCGGAGCGCTGCGGCGGCTGTGGCGGGCGGATTTTCCCTGCCAGGGGAGGGGTTTTCCCCGGGCGTGCCTGTGGGCTTTGGGCCTTTCCCGATGGCGTCCGAGGCGTTTTTCGAATTGATAGTTGATTGTGCAATAGTTTGGTTCAACATGCCGGGATTGTGGAATATATTATCGAAAGTCCAGCGGGGCGGCGTTTTCGGCGAAGCGGCCGTAAAATATTCAACAAGCAGCTGATATCGTGTACGAAAAATTGATTGTGCTGCCGGTCACAAGGATGCGTGAAAACTGTAACGAACCTTGCGCTTTGTGGCACAGTTCTCTAAGACGGAATAGCTGGTTGAATACCCCTATCCTGGAGGTCTTATCGTCATGACGTTCCCGAAGAAACTGTTGGTTGGACTCATCCTTACAGCATTCATGGTTTCCTTGGCCGGTGCCGCATTGGCTGCGCCCATCGTCATCAAGTTCTCCCACGTCGTTGCGGAAAACACTCCCAAGGGCCAGATGGCGAACAAGCTCAAGGAGCTCGTGGACCAGCGGCTGGCCGGCAAGGTCGTCGTGGAAGTCTTCCCCAACTCCCAGCTCTTCGGTGACGGCAAGGTCCTGACCGCCATGCTGCTCGGCGACGTGCAGTTGGCCGCCCCGGCCCTGTCCAAGTTCGAGAAGTACACCAAGAAGCTGCAGATCTACGACCTGCCCTTCCTGTTCCGCGACATGGACGCCATCGACCGCTTCCAGCAGGGCCCCAACGGCCAGAAGCTGCTGGAATCCATGACCGACAAGGGCCTGCTCGGCCTGGGCTACCTGCACAACGGCCTGAAGCAGATGTCCTCCAACGACCCGCTGCGCGTGCCTGAGGACGCCAAGGGCAAGAAGTTCCGCATCATGCAGTCCGACGTGCTGGCCGCCCAGTTCGAAACCCTGGACGCCGTGCCCCTGAAGGCCCCCTTCTCCGAGGTCTTCACCCTGCTGCAGACCAAGGCCATCGACGGCCAGGAGAACTCCTGGTCCAACATCTATTCCAAGAAGTTCTTCGAGGTGCAGCCCTACATCACCGAAACCAACCACGGTGTGCTGGACTACATGCTCGTGACCTCCTTCGAGTTCTGGAACAGCCTGCCCGACGACGTGCGCCCCATCCTCAAGGAGTGCATCGACGAGGCCATCAAGCACAACAACAAGGTTTCCGAGGAAAAGGCCATCGCCGACAAGCAGAAGATCCTCGACTCCGGCCGGACCGAGATCATCGAGCTCACCGACGCCGACAAGGACAAGTGGGTCGAGGCCATGAAGCCCGTGTGGAAGCAGTTCGAGGGTGACATCGGCTCCGATATGCTGGAGGCCGCCATCGCTTCCAACAAGAAGTAGCGCGTCCACAGGCTGTCTTACATGCTCAAGAAAGTACTGAACCAACTGGAGGAGGGGATCATTTCCCTCCTCCTCGCGGCTATGACCCTCGAGGTCTTTGTTGAAGTCATCATGCGATACGTCTTCAACAAAGGCATCCTGTGGGGGACGGAGCTGACGCTGCACCTGGGCGCCTGGATGGTCCTTTTCGGGGCCAGCTACGGCGTCAAGGTGGGCTCGCACATCGGCGTGGACGCCTTCATCCGCATCCTGCCTCCCGGCGCGCGCCGGGCGGTCAGCGTGCTGTCGGTGATCCTCGCCCTGTGCTACTGCGGTCTGTTGATCGTCGGTTCCTGGGGCTACCTGCACAAGATGTTCGTCATCGGCATCGAATTGCAGGACATCCCGGTCCAGCGCTGGATCGCACACAGCATCCTGCTGATCGGCTACGTGATGCTCTCCTGGCGCCTGCTGCAACTGCTGTATCAGGTCGCCCGGGGCCGCGCCGAGGGCTTCAAGCTCCCGGACGAGGCCAAGGAAGGCATCAAGATGTTCGTCGAAAAGCAGGACGACAACGGTGAGGAGGCGACGACATGACGACCATCGCCCTCTTCGCCATCCTCCTGGCCTGCCTGCTGTCCGGAATGCCCATCGCCATGGGCCTGGGCCTTGCGAGCATCAGCACCATCCTCTTCTTCTCCTCGGACTCCCTGGCCTCGGTTGCCCTCAAACTCATGGCAAACCTGGGCGAACACTATACCCTGCTGGCCATCCCGTTCTTCATCCTCTCGTCGTCGTTCCTGTCGACGGGCGGCGTGGCCAACAGGCTGATCCGCTTCGCCATCGACTGCGTGGGCTTCATCCGCGGCGGCCTGGCCATGGCCTCGGTCCTGGCCTGCATGCTGTTCGCGGCGGTGTCCGGGTCCTCCCCGGCCACGGTCGCGGCCATCGGCAGCATCGTCATCGCCGGCATGGTCCGCGCGGGATACCCGGAGAACATGGCCGCCGGCGTCATCTGCAACGCCGGGACCCTGGGCATCCTCATCCCGCCCTCCATCGTGATGCTGGTCTACGCGGCGGCCACCGAGGAATCGGCGGCCAAGCTGTTCATGGCGGGCATCATCCCGGGCTTGATGATGGGCATCATGCTGATGCTCGTGATCTACGTGGTGGCCCGGGTCAAGAACCTCCCGGCGCAACCCTGGCCGGGATTCGTCGCCCTGTTCAAGTCGTCCATCTCGGCTTCGGGCGGCCTGGTCCTGATCTTCATCGTGCTGGGGTCCATCTACCTCGGCGTGGCCAGCCCCACGGAGGCGGCCGCCATCTCGGCAGTCTACGCCTACTTCGTCGCGGTCTTCATCTACCGCGACATGGGCCCGCTGCGGGGCAAGCCCTGGCGCAAGAAGGGCGAGCCCATAGGCAGCGCCGCCGTGCGGAACCTGACGCAGATGCTGATCGCCTTCCCCAAGAGCCTGTACCACCCCGAGGTGCGCAAGGTCGTGCTGGACGCCTCCAAGGTCTCCATCATGCTCCTGTTCATCATCGGCAACGCCATGCTCTTCGCCCACGTGCTGACCACGGAACGCATCCCGCACCACATCGCGGAGATGATCGTCAGCTGGAACCTGCCCGCCTGGGGCTTCCTGGTCGTGGTCAACATCCTGCTGCTCATCGCGGGCAACTTCATGGAGCCGTCGGCAATCCTGCTGATCATGGCCCCCATCCTGTTCCCCATCTCGCAGCGCCTGGGCATCAACGGCATCCACCTCGGCATCATCATGGTCGTGAACATGGAGATCGGCATGATCACGCCGCCGGTGGGACTGAACCTGTTCGTGACATCAGGAATAACAGGCAAACCACTGACCTGGGTGCTGCGCGCCGCGCTGCCCTGGCTGTGCGTGCTGCTGATCTTCCTGGTCCTCATCACCTATATCCCCGAGATCTCGCTGGCCCTGCCCGACTACATCGACAAGGCCAGGGGCTTCAAGTAGCCCCCCACCCGAGACCCGGCACCCACAAGGCCCCCGCCCAGCGGGGGCCTTTTCGTGCCGGGCGATGGGTGGTCATGGGCGCGGGCGGGGCGACCGGCCGGGGGATCGGTCATGGGCTCGGGCCAGATTGCCTCCGGCGGCTCAAGGGTTATCACCCTTGAGAATCCCACATGGGCGGCCTG
>CAYUIN010000275.1:0-4337 GCA_964444695.1 uncultured Desulfocurvus sp. | reverse complement strand
CCCGCCCGGGGGCGCCGCCTCCGAACGGCGCCAGGCCGTGGCCCCGGCCCGCACGGCGGAGCAGGGCGCTCCGGGCCCGGCCGCCACGCAGGACGCCGGACAGGCCGCCCCGGCCCCGGCTCCGGCTCCCGAGCCGCGCACCCCCGTGACCCCGCTGCAACGCGAGGTGGTGGAGCGCCTGACGGAGAACATGCTCAGCGCCGACAACCCGCCCTCGCAGTTCCGGGGCCGGGTCTTCCAGCCCGGGGACGGGCCCCCGGCGCCCACGGATTCGCCGGACTCGCCGCTGCCCCAGCCCCCGGCGGAGCAGCCCGCGACCTCCGGGGCCACGGCCCAGGACGAGCCGCTGCCGCCCATCCTCCCCGAAGGCCAGCCCGGCGGCGCCGAGCCGTCCGCCATGGACCAGGGCCTGGCCGAGGCCGAGGCCGGGGGCGGACTGAACGCCACCGAGGCCGCCGCGCAGGCCGCAGAAGAGGCCCGCAAGAACTACCTGGACGACATCATGTTCGCCGCGCGCGCGGCCCAGGGCGGGGAGCAGTGGGACACGGCCATCGCCGAGCTGGACAAGCTGCTGCGCGAGCCCGACGTGCCCCAGGACATGGCCGAGGAGGCCATGTACATGCGCGCCGACGTGGTGGCCACCAAGTTCCGCGACGACGCGGCCTCGCACTACGACGAGATCAACGGCGCCTACGAGGCGGCCATCAACAGCAACCTCGATTCCTGGCGCGTCCCGGCGGCGCTGCTCAAGCGCGGCGTGCTGAGCCTCAAGGTCGGCAACATCCCCGAGGCGGCGGCCTACTTCAAGATCCTGCGCGAGAAGTACGAGGGCGACCCCAACGTGCCGCTGACCTACTATTACTGGGGCGACCACTACTTCAAGCAGGGCGAGTTCCAGAAGGCCGCCGACGAGTTCCAGTACCTGGTGCAGGTCTTCCCGGACAGCAAGTTCGTGCGCGAGGCCTCCCTGGGCCTGGCCCGGGCGCTGCGCAACCTGGGCTACGACAAGCAGGCCTTCCAGATCGTGGACTACATCGAGAAGCGCTGGCCCCGGTTCTACGTGGAATTTCCCCCGTTCCTGCGCCTGCTGGGCGACGCGGCCTATCGCGTGGAGGACTACGAGAAGGC
The DNA here is from genome assembly GCA_964444695.1 of uncultured Desulfocurvus sp. Taxonomy (GTDB): domain Bacteria; phylum Desulfobacterota; class Desulfovibrionia; order Desulfovibrionales; family Desulfovibrionaceae; genus Desulfocurvus. Next base: position 3,209 of record CAYUIN010000275.1, on the reverse strand, counting down.
CAAGAACGACTACTGGACCTACTACAACATCGATCCCGGCGGCGACGAGGCGGACATCATCCTGGCCCGCCTGGGCGACATCTACGTGCGCACCGGGCGGCCCGAGGCGGCCCGCGAGATGTACGACAAGGCCATCGCCGACTTCCCGGACCGCGAAGGCGGGCTGATCTCCAAGATGCGCCTGGCCGAGGAGGGCATCTACGACGAGCCCAGCCTGGACCAGATGTTCACGGTCTTCGACCGGCCCCTGAACCTGGCCCCGGCGCAGATCTACGAAGACATCGTGACCAACCACGCCGAGAGCCCGCTGGCCCCGCTGGCGCAGCTCAAGCTGGCCATGTGGCAGGCCTGGAACAACAAGTTCCTGGACTCCCTGGACGCCGTCACCGCCTTCGAGCAGAAGTTCCCGGAATCCAACCTGCGCGACCGCGCCCGCGAGGTGGGCGTGCGGGCCTTCTCCAGCGTGGCCCAGCAGCTCATCCGCGACGAGAACTACCCCAAGATCGTCAACCTCTGGCAGGACTATCCCTTCCTGCACGACCAGCTGGCCTCCATGCTGCCCGAGGCGCGCATCGCCCTGGCCCTGTCCTTCTGGAAGCGCGGGCTGCCCGCCCAGGCCCTGGACGTGGTGCGGCCCTTCCTCAACGAGGAGCAGGTGCCCGAGCAGTCCGAGGTGGCCATGAGCCTGGCCCTGTCCATCTACGCGGACAACGGCAAGTGGGACGAGATCCTGGGCGTGGCCGAGTCCGTGAAGGACTGGGAGTTGCGGCCCGACTTCAAGCGCGAGCTGCACTACGCCCAGGCCCTGGCCCTGGAGAACCTGGGCCGCTTCGAGGAGAGCCGCCCGCTGTGGGTGGAGCTGGGCAGCGACCTGCGCCTGGACCCGGAGCAGCGGGCCTACGCCATCTTCTTCCTGGCCCAGGAGGCCCTGGCGGCCGACGATCTCAAGACGGCCTACGACTTCGGCCAGGACGCCTACGAAATGCTGGTGGAGCAGGGCGGCGAACAGAGCAAGATCCGCGAGTGCCTGCGCATTTTGATGGAGGCCACGGACCGTTCCGCCCGCTACCGTGAGGCCCTGAAATGGGCCACGGAGCTGGAACGCATGGTCCCGCAGGACGACCCGTCCTGGCCCGCGCTGCGCTACCGCATGGCCGGGTTCTACCGCCGCGCCGGAGACATGGCCCACTGGCGCGAGATGCTCGAAGCCCTGACCAAGGCCGCGCCGTCCAGCCTCTACGGCCGCATGGCCGCCTCGGACCTGCAACTGGAAAAGATCGAGCAGGCCGCGCGGGAATACTCGCCCCAGGGCGCCTTCTAGGGCCGCCCGGCCCCGCCTCCCGGCGCCCGGAGCGGCGCTTTGCACGCCGCGCCGCACTGGCGTATGATCAAACGCACAGGAGAGACACCATGGACAGACGACCCGTCGTGGCCGGACAGTTCTACACGGCCGACGCCCGGGCCCTGGGCGCGGAGGTCCTCAGCTACCTGGCCCTGGCCGAGGAGCGCGAGCAGGCGCCCACGCTGCTGGCCATGGTCCCGCACGCGGGCTACGTGTTCTCCGGGGCCGTGACGGGCAAGACCCTGGGCGAGGCGCGGCTGGCGCCCACGGTGCTGCTCCTGGGCCCGAACCACACCGGCCTGGGCCGCCCGCTGGCGGTCTGGCCCGAGGGCCGCTGGCTGATCCCCGGCGGCGGGCTGGAGGTGGACGCCGCGCTGGCCGCCGCGCTGCTGGCGGCGGACGCCCGCCTGGAATCCGACACCCAGGCCCACGCCAGGGAGCATTCCCTGGAGGTGGTGCTGCCGTTCTTGGCCGCGCAGGACCCGGCCCCGGGCTTCGTGCCCCTGGCCGTGGCCGAGCCGCGCTACGAGATCCTGGAGTCCGTGGCGGAGTCCGTGGCCGGGGTGCTGGGGGCGCTGGGCCGCCCGGTGTCGCTGGTGGTCAGTTCGGACATGAGCCACTTCGTGTCCCACGACGAGGCCCGGCGGCTGGACTCCCTGGCCCTGGAACGCATGCTGGCGCTGGACCCGCGCGGGCTGTACGAGACCGTGCGCGGCCGGGGCATCACCATGTGCGGCGTGCTGCCCATGTGCCTGGGGCTGCTGGTGGCCCGGGCCCTGGGCGCGGGCGCGGCGCGCCTGACGGGCTACGCCACCTCCGCCGCCGCCAGCGGGGACTACGCGCGGGTGGTGGGCTACGCCGGGGTCCTGGTCCGCTGAGCGGGCGCGGACCCTTGCCAAGCGCGGGAAAAGCATTACGATACCCCAAGCGACAACCCCAACCAGAGATACACCATGCAGACAGCACCGCTCATGAAACGAATCGCCTACGGCCTGCTGGCCGCGTCCCTGCTCCTGGTCTGGTCCTGCCAGGCCACCAAGCCGCTGCCCCAGCCGCGCCGCGTCATCGACCCGGCCCAGGTGGAGGGCTCGGCCCAGACCCAGCGCTGGGACATCGGCGCCGTGCACTACGAGCACTTCGGACAGGGCATGGACTACCGCGACGCGGGCCTGGACCCCGTGTTCCTGGTGTTCAAGAACAAGAGCCTGCAATCGCCCGTGGTGCGCATCGACGAGGTGCGCGGCGTGGGCGCGGACGGCGAGTACCTGGCCTACAACCTCGAGGAGGCCACCAAGCTGGTCTTCGCTTCCGAGACCTTCTCCGTGACCGCCGGAAACGCCGCGCGCACCGGCGGGCTGGGCGCGTTTTTGGGCGCGGGCCTGGGCGCGCTGCTGGGCACCATCGGCGGCGGGGACAACATCTGGAAGGGCGCGGCCATCGGCGCCGCCGCCGGTGCCATGGCGGGCGGCGCCGTGGGCACCTATTCCAGCTCCGAGGCGGACCTCAAGAAGACCATCCGGGGCGAGCTGAACCAGTACGGCTGGAACAACGAGGCCGTCCCGGCGGACTACACCAAGGTCGGCTACGTCTACCTCCCGGCGGACCGCAAGATCGAGACCCTGAAGCTCATTGTGCGCGTGGACAACCAGATCATCCCCTACAGCGTGAAGATCGCCCAGACCCAGGCAGCCAAGAAGTAGGCACCCGCGCCGGGGGAAACCACACAAGCAAAGGGACGGCTCCATGGAGCCGTCCCTTTTTTGCGGGCCCGGGCTACTGCGCCCCGGCCTCCTTTCTGGCCGCGGCGAGTTCGGCCTCGACCTGCTTCAGGTCCTCGTCGATCTTGGCCCGGCGCTGGAGCAGGTTC
>CAYUIN010000274.1:0-4341 GCA_964444695.1 uncultured Desulfocurvus sp. | reverse complement strand
CCTGGAGCGCGAGCGCCTGACCTGGCTGCCCGACGGCGGCGGGCCGCCGGTGTCGACGGGCCTGGCCCTGGCCACGGGCCTGGGGCAACTGCACGCCACGGCCCTGGCCCTGCTGGACGGCGTCGTGTACGTCGCCGACAGCGCCAACCGCCGCCTGCACCGCTTCACCCCGCCGGGAACCTAGCCGCGCCGGGTCCCGCCCCGCAGACCACACCTCACGCACACCGCCCCCGACTCGTAACCCCGCGCACACGCAGACGCGCGCGCACGGACCAACGCGCACGGACCAACGCGCAAAACGGCGCGGCCGTATCGCGCCGCATGGGCGCGGGGGGAAGGGATCGCACGGCCAGCCGGACGCCGGGCGCTCGGCCCGGCCCGGCGGACCGTCAGGAAGGATCGGCGGCGGGCCAGGCGCGATCCGCCCCCAGCGCGCCGAGCAGCAGGCGCGCCAGGTGCAAATGGAACAGCGGTCCGGGGTGGTTGTTGTAGCCGTAGATAGTGTCGCGCACGAAGAAGGGCGAGGCCGCGGCCCGGGCGTCGATGACCTCCGCCCCGCGCGAGCGCAGGTGCGCCACCACGCCGTCCTCGTCGGCGCCGCGCAGGAAGACCGCCAGCACCCGGCACGGGGCCGCGTCCAGCATCTCGTCGAACATGGCGATGGTCACGGCCTCCTGCTCGGCCCCCGAGGGATCGGGCTGCTCGCAGTAGCCGTCGTTGGCGGCGCAGAACAGGTTCACCGAGTCCACCTCCACGCGCCCGTCGCGCAGGCGCCCCCGGGCGTGGTGCAGGTTGAGCACGTTGCCCTGGTTGACGTAGGTGGTGGAAAAGGCCTCGCTCAGGGCCCGCACCCGCGAGGGCGAGGCCACGTTGCGCTCGCGGTAGAAGTAGGCATAGGGCAGCACCAGCACGTCGTCCGGCCCCAGGCGCTCGCGCAGGGCGCGGAAGGAAATCAGCTCGTTGACCGTGCCGTAGCCGCCCTGGGCGTAGCTGCGCACGGCCCAGCCCGCGTCGCGCAGGGCCGTCTGCAACTGCCAGGCGGCGGTCATCTCGTCGTCCACGCCCCAGCCGAAGACCCAGGAATCGCCGAACACGTACAGCGTGCGCGCGCCGTTTACGCGGTGCGGGGCCGTGGCCCGGCCGCCGTCGTCCTCGATGGTCGCCCGCCAGCGCAGGGGCTTGTCCTTGCCGGGCTCGGAAAACACGATCTCGTAGCTCCCGGGGCGCACGCCGTAGCCCTGCACCGGGTCGTGGACGTAGAACGGCGACGGCGTGCTGCTGATGACGCGCGCCCCGCCGCCCGACCGGCCGCCCGCCCCACCGTCGGACAGGACCTGCCCCGCGCGCCGCGCCGCGAAGCGCAGCAGCGTCAGCGTCGGCGTGTAGCGGAAATCCTTCGTGGTCAGGCCACGCTCGCGCCCGCCGTAGAGAAAATAGAACAGCCCGTAGGACGCCAAGAGGTCCGTGACCAGGGCCACGGAAACCAGTACCAGCACGGCGGCGAGGGTCTTCTTCATCACGGTCTTCCTTGTCGCGCGGCGGGCGCGGGGTTCAGTTCCGGCCCGGGGCGCGGCGCAGCGCGTCGCGCAGCCGACGCCCCAGCTTGCGCACCCGCCAGGCCACGCTGCCCACCAGCTCGGCGGGCGTCTTGGCCCGGGCGCGGCGCCACAGCTCGCGCGCGGCGCGCAGGGGGCTGTGGCCGGGGACGGCGTGCTCCGGGTAGGCGTCCGGCAGCTCGGTGTAGCGGTGCAGCTTGTCGTAGAAGGCCTTGGCGTCGGCCCCGGCGGCCACGGCGGCCTCGATGTATTCGGCGTGGCGCACCTTGTCCGGGCGGCGGCCGTACCACTCCTGATATTCCACGTAGCGCAGCAAAAGGTCGTCCGTCTCGCAGGGTACGGCGATGCGGCAGCCGGGCACCTGGCGCCAGACGCGGTTCTCGATGACGCTCTCCAGCAGCGCCGGGCGGATGCGCAGGTTCTCGTAGCGCGGCAGCTCGCCGTAGAGGTCGAACCGGAAGACGATGGCCCCGGCGCGCAGGAAGTCCAGGTGGATCTGCGCCCCGCCGTGCAGCTCGGTGACGCGGATCTCGTCGCCGCCCTGGACCCAGCCCGAGCCCTGGGCCAGGAGGATGCGCGCCACGGCGCCGGGGTCGTAGCAGAACAGGTCGGCGTCGGCGCCGGGGGCGTGGGCGGGCAGGTCCGGCGCGGGTTTCACCACGCAGTACGGTTCGGCCTCCAGGGCCAGGAAGAACGGGGCGAGGTCGAGTCCGGTCACGGCAGCACTCCGGCGATGGCGTGGGTTTGGCCCTGGTGCAGCAGGGCGGCGGCCCGGTGCAGCCCGTCGCGCACCACGAGGCCCTGGCCGTCGTCCTGCACCAGGATGTAGGACGTCTCATGCGGCGGCGCCAGGTAGCGCCCCGTGGCCGCGAAGGCCTTGTGCCGCGCCAGGTCGTGGTCCGCGGTCAGGCCCCGGCCCAGGTGCCGGGCCACGTAGTCCAGGTAGGCGGCCTCGTCCCCGGCCAGGGCCAGGGCGTGGGGCGACCGGGCCACCGGGGCCGTGCGCACGCCGCCGTCGTCCGTGAGCAGCGTGCAGCGCAGCGCGGCCAGCTCCACCCGGCGCACGGTCAGCGCCCCGGGCGCGGGCAAAAAATACGGCACGGGCACCGACGCCAGGGGCGGGCGGAACAGTCCGATGCCCTGGCGATGCCCGAGATATTTGAGGATGTAGTCCGTCTGGGCCTCGCTGTCCGAGGCGTGGATGACGTGGTCCTCGCTGCGCGCGCCCTGGGCGTCACGGGGGTTGAAGCGCTCGCGCAGGGCCTCCTTCAGGCGACGCATGACGCGCGACTCCACGTGCCGGAAGGCGCCCTGCCCGTGGTAGTCCTCCTCGGGGCGGTGGTTGCGCAGGAAGAGGAACGCCGTGCGCCCGGGCGTGGTCTCCAGGTAGCGCGTCTTGGCCTTCAGGTGCCGAAACGGCGCGTAGTCGTAGGAATACACCGCGCGTACCAGGCGGCGCACGCTGCGCGGGGCGTGCTCCTGCACGCGCAGCACGTCCAGGCCCGGGAAGGCGTGGATGACCTCCAGGATGCCGTGCAGATGGGGCATGCCGTGGCCCCAGACCAGCACGTAGTCGAAGCGCCCGCGCGGCAGCGTCACGGCGCGCCCCCGGGCAGGCCCAGCGCCGCCAGCACCGGGGCGAAGCGCGGGCCGTAGTCGAAATGCGCGGCGAAGCAGTCGCGGGCCGCCCGGCGCAGGGCCGCGCCGCCCTGGCGCACGCGGGCCACGGCCCCGGGCAGCTCCGCCAGGCGCTCCAGGCAGAGCACGGCCGGGGTCTGGGCGCACAGGGCGTCCATGCCGCTGCCCGCGCCGGTCAGCACGGGCACGCCGTGCCCCAGGTAGGTGGCCAGCTTGCCGGAGGAGCGGGACAGGTCCGCGAAGTTGGGGTCGTCCTCGCGGTGCATGTAGAAGGCCAGGCCCGCGTCGGCCCCGGCGATCATGGCCGCGTGCTCGGCGTCGTCCAGGAACCCGGGCGCCAGGATCACGTCCGGCGCGCCGTCCGCCTCCCGGCGCAGGGCGGCGAGGTAGTCCGCCTCGCCCTCGGCGCGGCCCTGCACCACCAGCACGCAGCCCGGGACGGGCCCGGCGGCGCGGAAGGCGCGCACGATCTCGAGCATCCCGCTCCAGGCGCAGAGGTAGCCGGAATACAGCAGCACGAAGGTGCCCGGCGCCAGGCCGTGCGCGCGCTGGAAATAGTCGCTCCCGTCCACCGGATCGGGCCGGAAGGTGCCCACGGGCACGTGCAGGAAGGGCGGCAGCGGGCCCAGGATGTCCGTCAGCGCGGCCTCGCGCCCGGGGTCGGAGATGACCCGCGCCCGGCAGCGCGCCAGGGCCGGGGCGCACACGGCGCGCAGGTGCGGGGCGCGCATCTCGGCGTCCAGCTCCAGGCTCCAGTAGAGCGTCCTGTCCAGCACGCCCGCCGGGCCGCACAGGGCCAGGGGCAGCAGATTGGCGGCCTCGGCCGCGACCACGGCGTCGTAGCCGGGCAAGAGCGGCGCCACCGCCGCGCCGAAACACAGGGCCTGCGGCTCCAGCGCGCGCGCCAGCAGCGCGGCGGGCAGCGCGCCCAGGGCCGGGACCCGGCGCAGCGCCCCGCGCATCAGGCGCGCCGCGCCCAGCCGTACGGGGCCGGGCGCGCAGGGCACGTACCGCGTGCGCAGGCCCGGGCGCTCGGCGCGCGATGCGGGCGGCACGTCGCAGAACACGTCCACGGCGCAGCCCGCGCCGACGAAGCCCTCGGCGGCGTTCTTCAGGGTCGGGCTGGTGTCCGGGGGGTGACGGCGGC
>CAYUIN010000273.1:0-4353 GCA_964444695.1 uncultured Desulfocurvus sp. | reverse complement strand
CTGTCTCACCGCGGCCTGCGGGTGTTGCGAGTTTTTCGTGTTGAACCCCGAGGCGGGGAAGGACGGGCAGGATTTCTGAGGCCGCCCGGCGCCGCCGGCGGAAGTGAAAAAAAGCCCCGGACCTGGGATGGTTCGGGGCTTTTTGCGCCGGATGCGGGCGCCGGGCCTGGAGCGTGCGGCTTATTGGCCGTCGTTTTCCATGCCGGGCAGCCAGTCGGTGAGGATTTCCACCAGCTGGCGCGCCTGGCGCGCGGAGGAGATGTTGAACTTGGATTGCAGGGAGTAGCGTCCGCCGCGCTTCTGGTAGCGGCCCACGCGGATCTTGGGGGCCTTGTACTCCTCGGTGCGCTTGTCCATCTCCTGGTACAGGAACATGATGGTGGACCAGGAGCCCTTGGTCAGGACCTCTTTCTTGAGTTCCTTGACCAGCAGGCGGCCTTCCTCGTCCTCCCAATTGATCGTGATGTCTTCGATGGTCTCGGCCATGGTCCCTCCTCTGGATTCTCTCTGGCGATGCGCGTCCTGGAACGGCCCGGGCGACCCGGCGGTCCCGCTGCGCGCCCGTTTCACTCGCACGGATGGAAACGGAAGACAAATCTTTTTTCCGCCCCCGGGGGCGCAGGCGGCGCGGGCGGCCCCGTTCGCGGGGCTTAAGCGCCCGTTTCGACGGGAAATCGGAAACCGGATGGACCGCTACTGAGCCATCAGGCGCAGGTAGAGGTCGCCGCGCAGCGGGCCGAGCTTGCGGCCCAGCCCGCGCAGGCGCAGGGCCCGGCCGATGACGTAGTCCGGCGGGATGGGCACTTCCACGGTCACCGGATCGCCGGACAGGGCGCGGCGGATCTGCAGGCGGATGCGGTTGCCGGGCAACAGCTGGTTGGCGGGCAGGCGTACGGTCTGCTCGTCGTCCATCTGGCGGCGGACCCAGTTCTTGAGCCCGCGCCACAGGCCGAAGGTCAGGTCCAGGGACATCTCGCGCCCGCCCCAGCGCAGGGACAGGTTGCGGCTGCGCACCGGGGCCGGGGCGGCCGAGCGGGCGCCGCTGCGCCGGATCTGGCTGTAGATGTCCTCGAAGACCTTGCGCGCGAAGGGATCGTTCAGGATGTTGCCCAGGACTTCTTCCTTGCGGAACCGGAACCTCGGGCCGGGCGCTTCCTTTTTCGCCTCGCCCGGGGTGGGGCCCGCGCCGGGGCGGCCCGGGGCCTCGGTCTCGGCCTGGGTGCGGTAGCGCGCGGCGCCCTCGGCCTGGTCCGCCGTGGGTGCGCCGGGCCCGGCTCCCGCGCGCGGCTGCGGCTCGTCGGCCATGGCCTGGCGCAGCAGCACGTAAGCCTCGTTGAGCTTCTGGAATTCGGCCTGGGCGTTGGGATTGCCGGGGTTCAGGTCCGGGTGCAGCTCGAACGCGCGGCGCCGGAAGGCCGACTTGACGTCCCCCAGCGTGGCCCCCTTGGCCAGGCCCAGGATGCGGTAGCACTCGCGGATGTCCATAGGCTCGCGCCCGGGCTCAGCCCGGCAGGTTCTTGAGCGCCCCGGGCGCGCCCTCGTCGGTTTCGTCCACCTCCAGGGCGCGGACGTATTCCAGCCCCTGGCGTCGGAACTCGGCGTGCCCGGCCTCGGCGAGGACCCCGGGACAGTCGTCCTGGATCATCTCCCAGGACAATTCGTCCACCAGGTTGCCCCGGAAGAACGGCCAGGCCCGGCAGATGTCCGGGCGGCCCGGGTGCACCGTGCAGCCCGCGCCGTCCGTGTAGAACACGCAGTACCCGTCGTCCCCGCTGCGCAGGCGGACCTTGCCGTCCACGGTCTCGGCGTGGCGGGCGACCATCTCGGCCTCCGAGAGGCCCAGGTGCTCGGCCAGGCGCGCGCGGTCCTTGGCGGCCATGACGATGCCGCCCTCGCCCCGGCAGCAGTGGCCGCACATCCGGCACTCGAAGACCGCCGCCCCGCTCACGAGACCAGCCTCTTGTGGTCCACCATCAGGCAGGCGTCCTCGATGACGCGGATGCCCGTGCCCGCCAGGACTTCCGCCGCCTCGCGGCTGCAGATGCCGGACTGCATCCAGAAGGCCAGGGGGGCGGGCGTCAACTGCGCCGTCTCGCGGGCGTGGCCGGGGCAGAAGTCCGGGTTGCGGAACACGTCCACCAGGTCCACCGGCCGCGTCACGTCCAGAAGCGAGGGGAAGGCGGGCAGGCCCCAGACCTCGCGCCGCTTGGGATGCACCGGAATGACCTCGAACCCGGCCTCGATGAGATAGCGCCCGACCATGTCCACCGGGCGGCCGGGCTTGTCCACGGCGCCGATGACGGCTATGGTCTTGACCTTTTCCAAGAGGGCCTTTAGCTCATCGTCGAACAGCATGAGGTCTCCGCGTGTGGCGTGGGGATGCCGGACGGCCGCCTGCCGCCCGGGTTTCCTGTTGTCCGTGAATTTGCAATCCCCGTCAAGCACGCCGGAGGACCGATGTTCCAGCGCCTGAGCCCCCGGGCGGCCCGCGACCTCTTCACCAGCCAGGACGTCTTCGGCCTGGGCCGCATGGCCCACGCCCGGCGCCTGGAACTGCATCCCGAGCCCGTGGTCACCTACATCGTGGACCGCAACATCAACTACACCAACGTCTGCGTGTCCGGCTGCCGCTTCTGCGCCTTCTTCCGCGCCCCCGGCGACCCCGAGGGCTACGTCCTGACCCGCGAGGAACTGGCCGCCAAGGTCCAGGAAACCGTGGACCTGGGCGGCTACCAGATCCTGCTGCAAGGCGGCATGAACCCCGACCTCGGCCTGGATTTTTACACGGACATGCTGGCCTTCCTGAAACAGCGCTTCCCCCAGGTCGCCGTGCACGGCTTCTCGCCCACGGAAATCTGGTACCTGGGACAGGAGACCGGCCTCGGCGCCGCCGAGGTCATCCGCCGCCTGGTCCGCGCCGGGCTGGACTCCATCCCCGGCGGCGGCGCGGAAATCCTCACCGACCGCATGCGCGACAGCGTCTCCCCGCGTAAATGCACCGCCGACCAGTGGCTGGAAGTCATGCGCCTGGCCCACCTCGAGGGCCTGCGCACCACCGCGACCATGATGTTCGGCCAGGGCGAGACCCTGGACGAACGCATCGAACACCTGGACCGGCTGCGCGCCCTGCAGGACGAGACCGGCGGCTTCACCGCCTTCATCCCCTGGACCTTCCAGCCCGCCAACACCCGCAACCCGATGCCCGAGACCAGCAGCCTGGACTACCTCAAAACCCTGGCCCTGGCCCGCCTGTACCTGGACAACATCGCCTCCATCCAGGCATCCTGGGTCACCCAGGGCCCGATGATCGGCCAACTGGCCCTGCTCTGGGGCGCCAACGACTTCGGCTCCACCATGATCGAGGAGAACGTCGTCGCCGCCGCCGGAGTCCACTTCGCCCTGCCGGAAAACGAATTGCGCCGCCTGGTGGAATCCGCCGGATTCACCCCGCGCCGCCGCACCATGGACTACACCCTGCTGGAGTAACATATGCCCGGACCCGTTCTCAGACGCCCCACGCCCCTGTGCTGGGCTCACCGAGGCGACAGCGACCACTGCCCCGAAAACACCATGCCCGCCTTCGAGGCCGCCGTGGCCGCCGGTGCCGACGGCATCGAACTCGACGTGACCCTCTCGGCCGACGGCCGCCTCGTCGTCATCCACGACGCCACCCTGGAACGCACCACCGACGGCGAAGGCCCCGTCAGCGCCCACCCCTGGCGCGACCTGGCCCTGCTCGACGCGGGCAACTGGTTCGACCCGCGCTTCACCGGCACCCGCCTGCCCCTGCTCGAAGACGTCCTCACCACCCTGGGGCACAAGACCCTGGTCAACATCGAGATCAAACCCGAAGCCCCCTGCGTCCAGGCCGACGAGCCCGTCGAGGCCCAAGTCGTGGCCCTCGTCCGCCGCCTGCACCTCGAGTCCCAAATCCTCATCTCCAGCTTCAACTTCCAATGCCTGCTGGAAGTCCGCAAACGCGCCCCGGAACTGGCCCTGGGCGTGCTCATGGAAGGCGACGAGCCGCACCTCGACTTCCCCGCCCTGTGCACCGCCCTGGGCGCCGCCTCCTATCACCCCCGCGTGGACGCCCTGACCCCGGAAATCGCCGCCGCCTGCCACGACGCAGGCCTGGCCGTCTTCACCTGGGCCTACCCCGAATACGCCGCCGAAACCGGCATGCGCCTCGCCCTCACCCTGGGCGCCGACGGCTTCTTCGCCAACGACCCCGCCCTGTTCCTCAAGCTCCGCCACCAGGGCTAGACGAACGCACGGCGGCCCCGGCGGGGAGAAAGGCAAAAGGCGAATGCCTCCGGCGGCCAGGGCTCTGCCCTGGACCCGCTTAAGGGAATA
>CAYUIN010000272.1:0-4355 GCA_964444695.1 uncultured Desulfocurvus sp. | reverse complement strand
GGCGTCGTTGACCTTCTTGAAGTCGTCCAGGTCCACGAAGACCACGGCGACCTTGTGGCCCTCGCGCCGGGCCGCGCCGCAGGCCATGCGCAGGCGGTCCAGCAGCAAAAGGCGGTTGGGCAGGTCCGTCAGCGGGTCGTGGTGCGCCTGATGCAGGATCTGGCGCTCCTTGTGCTTCATCTCGGTGATGTCGTGGAACACGGCGATGTAGCGGGCGTGGCCGCCGCCGGGGATCTGGCTGATGGACAGCCATTCGGGGTAGATCTCGCCGGACTTGCGGCGGTTCCAGATCTCGCCCTCCCAGCGTCCCTCGGCGGCCAGGGTCTGCCACATGGCGCGGTAGAAGGCGTCGTCGTGGTGGTCCGAGCGCAGGATGCGCGGATTGTTGCCCACGGCCTCCTCGGCCTCGTAGCCGGTGATGGCCGTGAAGGCGGGGTTCACGGAAATGATGGTCCCGCGCTCGTCGGTGATGGTGATGCCTTCCAGGGCGTTTTCGAAGACCTTGCCGAACAGCTCCAGCTGCTCGCGGGCCCGGCGGGCCTCGGTCATGTCCCGCACGTTGGCCAGGATCACGTCCTCGCCTTCCAGGGAGACGCGCCGCAGCAGGACGTCCACCGGGAAGTCCCGCCCGTCGTCCAGGCGCCGGGCCGTCCAGGGGAAGCTCTGGACCTTGCCCGCCAGGACGTCCTTCCAGAAGCGGGACAGCTCGCCGACGGAATTCTCCCGGCCCATGAAGTCGTCCAGGCCGCTTCCAAGGATGGTCTCGCGGTCCGCGCCGAACAGGCGCAGCGCGGCGGCGTTGACGTCCAGCATCCGGCCCGAGACGTCGTGCACGAACACGGCGTCGTGGCTGTTGTCCAGAAACGAGCGCATGGCGCCCCGGTGGCTGCGCAGGGACTCGGCCACGTCGCGCAGCTCGGCGGTGCGCCGCTCCACGTCGGCTTCCAGGGCGAGGTTGGCGGCGCGCAGCCGTTCCTCGGCCAGGGCCCGGTCGCTGACGTCCACCAGCAGGCCCTCCACGTGCCTGCGGCCGGACTCGTCCTGCAGGCGGCACACGGAGTACAGGGCGTGGCCCAGGCTGCCGTCGGCGCGGCGCAGGCGCATCTCGCCGCGCCGGGCGCCGCCGCAATCCTCGGAAACGGCCAGGGAGTCCAGGACCCGCAGGAAGGCGTCGTCGGCCACCACTCCGGCCACGGCCATGCCGAGCACGGCCCCGGAGTCCCGGTAGCCGTACAGGGCCAGCCAGGCCTGGTTCACGGCGGCCAGCCGCCCGTCCTGGTCCAGGACGAACAGGGCCACTCCGGCGTGGTCGAGAAGATGCCGCAGGCGGTCCACCCTGGTGAAGCAGCTGCCTGCGGCGGAGCAGGTGTCCAATGCGGAAGAGAAGTCGTGGGACATATGGGTACGCCGTGTCCGCTTCCGGCTGCCCCCGCGCCGGACGGACCTTCCAAAATTGTCAAACAGAGCTTACAATACCGTCACACCATGCCGTCCGGCCGCCCCCCAGCAGCAGGCATTCGGCATCGCGGGCGCTCCCTTCGGATTTTTTTTCAGGCCCGCGAAACGCACCTTAACAAGTTGACGATTAAAGGCAATCCCGCGCCGTGCCTTGCGCCAATAGTCACATGCCCCCCAAAGCCCGCGCCGCACGGGGATCCCCAGGCCAGGGCAGCGATGAAAAGCCTTGTGCGACGGCCCATTTTTTGCTTCCTTGGTCCCGCTGCACGGCGGCGCCCAAGCCGCTCAATCATCCGGAAAGAGGGTTCCCATGCTCCAACGTCTCACCGTCGGCAAGAAAATCTTCGGCGGATTCGTCATCGTCCTGGCCCTGCTCTGCCTGATCGCCGTCCGCTCCTACAACGCCTTGCAGGATTCCTCCGAAGGCTTCGCGCGCTACCGGGCCCTGGCCCGGACATCGGCCCTGGCCACGCACCTTCAGGAGAACTGGCTCAAGCTGCGCAACTCGGTCAAGGACTTCATCATCACCGGCAAGGACGAGGTGCTCGCCGAGTACCAGGGCCTGGACCAGGGCATGACCGAAACCCTGGGCGAGGCCGCCCGGACCATCACCGACCAGGACCGCGCCCGGCTGCTGGCCGACGCGGGCTCCAAGCTCTCCGCCTACCGCGAGGGCTTCGCCAGCGTGGTCGCCAGCAAGGGCGAGCGCGACCGGCTCGTGGAGGAGGTCCTGGACTACGAGGGCTCCGTGCTGGAGCAGAAGCTGTCCATGCTCCAGACCACGGCCATGAACAAGGGCGCCCTGGAAGAGGCCTTCCTGGCCGCCGAGGCCTCGCGCAGCCTGCTGCTGGGCCAGCTGTTCGGCACCAAATACCTCCAGACCACCTCCGAGGACGACCTGCTGCGCACCCGCCAGGAGTTCGAGGGGCTGATGGACATCTTCGGCGACATGGACGAACTGGTGCAGGACGCCCAGCGCCGCCTGTGGTTCGACCAGGCCCGCGAGGCCGCCGGGAACTACACCAAAGGCTTCGAGGACATCGCCGCCGTGCTCACGGCGCGCAACAAGACCATCTCCGAGGTCCTGGACACCGTGGGCCCGGCCATGGCCGGGGACATCGACGCCCTGGCCGGGTCCGTGCTGGCCGAGCAGGACCGGCTGGGCCCCGAGCTGCAGGCCGCCAACGGCCGCGCCGTGAACCTGGTGCTGATCATCGGCCTGGTCTCCGTGGCCCTGGGCCTGGTGGCCGCCGTGCTCATCACCCGCGGCCTGACCCGCCCCCTGCGGCGCACCACCCGCGCCGCCGAGGAGGTCGCCTCGGGCAACATGGACGTGTCCATCGAGCCCGAGGGCGGCGACGAGATCGCCGACCTGCAACGCGCCCTGGCCAGCATGCTGGCCACCATCCGCGCCAATATCGAGGAGGTCCGCCACCGCCAGGAGCTGGCCGAGGCCGCCACCGAGGAGGCCCGCCGCGCCTCCGAGGAGGCCGAGAGCGCCTGCGTGCGCGCCGAAAGCGCCAAATGCGAGGGCATGCTCGCCGCCGCCTCCCACCTGGAGGACGTGGTGGACCGCATCGCCGGTGCCGTGGAGCAGATCGGCGCCCGGGCCCAGGACGTGGAGGACGGCGCCGAGCGTCAGCGCTCCCGCGTCACCGAGACGGCCACGGCCATGGAGGAGATGAACGCCACGGTGCTGGAAGTGGCGCGCAGCGCCTCGGGCGCCGCCGAGCACGCCGACTCCACCCGCAAGATGGCCGAGGACGGGGCCCAGGTCGTGCGCCGCGCCGTGAGCGCCAACGAGACCGTCCACGAACGGACCCTGGAGCTGAAGGCCAACATGGACGCCCTGTCCCGGCACACAGACGCCATCGGCCGGATCATGGGCATGATCACCGACATCGCCGATCAGACCAACCTGCTGGCGCTCAACGCCGCCATCGAGGCCGCCCGCGCGGGCGACGCCGGGCGCGGCTTCGCCGTGGTCGCCGACGAGGTCCGCAAGCTGGCCGAGAAGACCATGAGCGCCACCAAGGAAGTGGAGCAGGCCGTGTCCGCCATCCAGCACGCCAGCCAGGAGAACGTGGCCCGCATGGAAGACGCGGCGGGCGCCGTGTCCGAGGCCAGGGACCTGGCGTCCCGCTCGGGCGAGGCCCTGGAACGCATCGTGGCCCTGGCCGTGGACACCTCGGACCAGGTGCGCTCCATCGCCACGGCCTCGGAGCAGCAGTCCGCCACCTCCGAGGAGATCACCCGCAGCATCGACGACGTCAACGCCATCGCTGCCGAGACCGCCTCGGGCATGGCCCAGACGGCCCGGGCCATCGAGGACCTGGCGACCCAGGCAGCCGAGCTGCGCACGATGATCGACGGCATCCGGCGCGAAAACTCCTGATGCCGGGGGCCAACTCCGGAGTTGACAGGGCGCGCCGGGGCGCTACCCTGCCGCCCATGCAGACCCCGACCCCCACCCCCCGCCCGCGCGCCGCGTCGGGACCGGCCCTGTGTCTGGTCCTGGCCGCCCTGCTGGCCGTGTTGTCCGCCTGTTCCCGGGTCCCCGCGCCCGGGGCCGGGCTCGATTCCGCCGCCGCCACCCGCCTCCAGGTCCTGCTGCGCTCCATGACCGTGGAGGAGAAGGTCGGCCAGCTGTTGCTGGTCTACTTCGAGGGTCCCGAGGTCTCCCCGGCCCTGGCGGAGATGATCGGCCGCTTCCACGTGGGCGGCATCCTGCTGTACGACAGCGCGGGCAACGTGCGGTCCATGGAGCAGGTGGCGCGCCTGGTGCGCGGGGCGCAGGAGCTGGCCCTGGCCGGGCGCGGCGGCCTGGGGCTGTTCGTGGCCGTGGACCAGGAGGGCGGGCCCGTGGCCCGACTGCGCGAGGGCTTCGCCGCCCCGGG
>CAYUIN010000271.1:0-4360 GCA_964444695.1 uncultured Desulfocurvus sp. | reverse complement strand
GGCTGCGGCGCGCAGGGCCGGGCCGAAGGTGGTGCCGGAGGCCACGGCCACCGGCCCGGCGGGCACGGCGGCGCGCACGCCCGGCGCGTCCAGGTCCGGGATGCCGCCGGACAGGGCCGCCGGGGCCGGGCCGCCGCTCTGGCCCTGCTCGAAGCGCAGGGCCAGGCGGGCCCGCTTCAGGTTCTCGTGGGCGCGGTGGTAGTAGCTGGGCTCCAGTTCGATGGCCCGGCGGAAGCTGGCGATGGCCTGGGTGTAGCGGCCGTCCATGAAGTAGACGTAGCCGAGGTTGTTGTAGGCGGCGGCCTCGCCCTCGGCGCAGCGGAAGGCTTCCAGGGCCTCGGCGTCGCGGCCCAGCCGCGCCAGGGCCAGGCCCATGTTGTTGTAGGCCTTGGCCGTGGGCGCGCCCAGGCGCAGCGCGGCGCGGAAGGCCTCCACCGCGCGCTCGTCGTCGCCCATCATGGAGTAGGTCAGGCCGAGGTTGTTGTAGGTGGTGCCGTCCGTGGGCGCGGCGGCCAGGGCGGCCTGGAAGGCGGCCACGGCCTTGTCGTAGTCGTGGCGGTAGTTGTGGATGGCGCCCAGGTGCGCCAGGGCGCGGACGCTGCCCGGGTCCAGGACCACGGCCTTGGCCAGGTGCGCCTCGGCCTCGGGGTACAGGCCCTCGCGGAAGTACACCAGCCCGGCGGCCTCCTGGGCGGGGGCGAACTCGGGCATGGCCTGGACCACGTCCAGGAACTCGGCCAGGGCCTGGTCCAGCAGCCCCTGGTCGAGCATGATCTCGCCGCGCAGCAGGCGGGCTTCCATCAGCTCGGGGTCCAGGTGGGCGGCGCGGGAGAACTGCTCGAAGGCCAGCTCCTTGCGGTCCTGGGCCAGGAAGGCCCGTCCGCGCGCCAGGTGTTCGCGGGCCAGGTCGCGGGGTGCGCCCTTGGCGTCGGCCAGGAGGTCCTGGCCGCTGTGGTAGCGTTCCATGAGCGAAACGCCGTCGCCGGGGGGCAGGGTGCCCGTGGCGCAGCCCGCCAAGAGCGGGGCCAGGGCCAGGGCGGCCAGGACGGCGATGGTGCGTACGGTGCGGTGCATGGTGTGGTCCTCCATCAGTGCATGCTGGAAAAAGTGTGCATCAGCTTGATGGCCGCCGGGCCCATGATGGCCACGAACAGCGCGGGCAGGATGCAGAACACCAGGGGAAACAGGAGCTTCACGGGCATCTTGGCGGCGATCTCCTCGGCCCGCTGGTAGCGCGTGGTGCGCAGGGCGTCGGAATACACGCGCAGGGTCCGGGCGATGCTGGTGCCGAAGGCGTCGGCCTGGACCAGCAGCGTCACCAGGCTGGTGACGTCCTCCAGGTCCACGCGCCGGGCCAGGTTGCGCAGGGCGTCGGCCCGGGGCTTGCCCGCGCGCAGTTCCAGGATCACCAGGTGCAGTTCCTCGGCCAGGGCCCGGCTGGTGAGCACGATCTCCCGCGCCACGCGGGACAGGGCCTGGTCCAGGCCCATGCCCGCCTCCACGCAGACCACCAGCAGGTCCAGGGCGTCGGGCATGGCGTGCAGGACCTCGCGGCGGCGGCGCGAGACGCGCAGACCCAGCCAGACCCCGGGCAGGTACATCCCCAGGCAGGCGGGCAGCACGTAGATCAGCGCCGCCAGGCCCAGGGGCACCTGGACGCCGGACAGGGCCTTGGCCGCGGCCGCCGCGCCCAGCAGCAGCCCGGCCAGGGCCGCCCGCGCCCCGAAATAGGCCCGCGCCGCGCCCGGGCCGCGAAAGCCCGCGCGCATCAGGCGCAGCGCCGTGTCGGACAGCTCGCGCCCGTCCGTGGGGCCGACCTTGCCGCCCAGGCGCTCGGCCCCGGCGGCCAGCGTGCCGGACAGGGTCCTGGTCGGGGCGGCCTCGCCCAGCAGGCGGCTGCGGACCCGCGCGGCGCGCGTGCGCGCGGTCATGATGTTGGACAGGGCCAGGACCACGAGCAGCACCGAGACGAAACCCAGCGCGGCGGCGGCCAGGGGCAGTGTCGGAAGCGGCAGGGCGATGGGCATGGCGGGCTCCTAGACCTTGATCTGGATGAGCTTTCTCAGCGCCGCGGCGCCGATGCCCATCCAGATCAGGGCCATGGTGGTGATGACGCGGCCTTCGGGCGTTTCCTGCAGGGCGCCCATGTACTCGGGGTTGATGATGGTGATCACGCCGCCCACGCCGAAGGGCAGGGCCAGCAGGATGTAGGCCGTGAGCTTGCCCTCGGCGCTGAGCACGCGGACCTTGCCTTCCAGCTTGAAGCGCTCGCGCACCAGGGTGGCGATGCCGCCCACGATCTCCGAGAGGTTGCCGCCGGTCTCGCGCTGGATGTTCACCGAGACCACGAAGAACTTGAGGTCCGGGCAGTCCACCCGCTCGGTGAGGTTCAAAAGCGCCCGGTCCGCGCCGATGCCGAAGTTGATCTCGTCCAGGGTCTTTTCGAATTCGGGGCCGATGGGGTCCTCGAATTCGTCGGCCACCATGCGCATCCCCTGGGGGAAGGCGTGTCCGGCCCTGAGCGCGCGGGCGATGAGGTCCAGGGCGTCGGGCAACTGGCGCTGGAACTTGGCCATGCGCTTGTTCTTGCGCCTGAAGGCCCACAGGAACGGGGCGTAGGCGCAGGCCACGGGCGGCGCCAGGATCAGGAAGAAATTGTCCGTGGCCAGCCGGGCCGCGTACAGGGCCGTGGCGCCCAGCACCAGGGAGCTGAGCACCAGGGTGCCGACGTTCAGGCGGGTGCGGCCCTGTTCCAGCACGGCGGCCAGGCGGCGGGTCCAGGTCTGCGCGGCCAGGGCGCGGTTCAGCCAGGGCACGTCGGACAGGGACTCGCGGCGCTCGATGTCCACGGCGCGGGCGCGCCCGGCGGCCCGGCGCAGGGAGGCCAGGCGGCGGCCCACGGCGTCCCTGTCGCGGCGCCTGCGCCCGAAGGCCAGCTCCATCAGGCCCATGCACAGGGCGAACAGCGCCAGGACGCATGTGGCGGCGATGAGACCCAGCATGGCCTTACGCCTCCCCGCCCAGGGCCGGGTCGAAGATGCCCGGGTCAAGGGTGATGCCCATGGCCGCCAGCCGCCCGGAGAAGCGGGGCCGGATGCCCCCGGCCTCGAACTGGCCGATGACCTTGGCCCCGGCGTCGATGCCGGTCTGGCGGTAGCGGAATATCTCCTGCATGGTGATGGCCTCGCCTTCCATGCCGGTGATCTCCTGGAAGCTGACCATCTTGCGCGAGCCGTCCGAGAGGCGCGAGATCTGCACGATGACGTCCACGGCGGAGGCGATGTAGCGCTTGAGGGACTGGCCGGAGATGTTCAGCCCGGCCATGGCGACCATGGTCTCCAGGCGCATCAGGGCGTCGCGCGGGGAGTTGGCGTGGATGGTGGTCAGCGAGCCGTCGTGGCCGGTGTTCATGGCCTGGAGCATGTCCAGCACCTCGCCGCCGCGCACCTCGCCGACGATGATCCGGTCCGGGCGCATGCGCAGGCAGTTCTTGACCAGGTCGCGGGCCGTGACCTCGCCCAGGCCCTCGATGTTCGGCGGCCGGGTTTCCAGGCGCACCACGTGGTCCTGCTTGAGTTGCAGCTCGGCGGCGTCCTCGATGGTCACGATGCGCTCGTCGTGCGGGACGAAGCGCGACAGGCAGTTGAGCATGGTCGTCTTGCCCGAGCCCGTGCCGCCGGAGACGATGATGTTCAGCCGGGCGCGGACCACCCCGCGCAGGACCTCGCCCATCTGCGGGGTCAGCGCCCCGTAGCCGACGAGGTCGTCCAGCTCCAGCGGATCGCGCGAGAAGCGGCGGATGGACAGGCTCGGCCCGTCCAGGGCCAGGGGCGGGATGATGGCGTTGACGCGGCTGCCGTCTTCCAGGCGGGCGTCGACCATGGGCGAGGACTCGTCCACCCGCCTGCCCACGCGGGTCACGATGCGGTCGATGATCTTGCGCAGGTGCTCGTCGTCCTTGAAGCGGGTCGGCACGCGCGACAGCTTGCCCCGGCGCTCCACGTAGACCATGCGGAAATTGTTCACCAGAATGTCGTTGACCGTGGGGTCCTGGAGCAGCGGTTCCAGCGGGCCCAGGCCCAGGACCTCGTCCTGGATCTCCACCACCACCTGGGCGCGCTCGGCGGCGTTGAGCGGCGCGGAGCGGAACTCCTCGGCCAGGATGCGTTCCACCAGGCGGGCGATCTCCGCGCGCAGCTGCTCGCCGGGCAGGGTCTCCATGGCGGTCAGGTCCATGCGCTCGATGAGCCGCTCGTGGATCTTGGCCTTGATCAGGTAGTAGCTCTCCTCGCGCGGGGCCTCGGCGGCGGGCTGCGGGGCGGGCTGCGGGGCCTGTCGCGGGGCGTTCGCTGCCTGGGCG
>CAYUIN010000270.1:0-4374 GCA_964444695.1 uncultured Desulfocurvus sp. | reverse complement strand
CGCTCTCCAGGCGCGATAGGTGCAGCAGATCCTCGACCATCTTGGTCATGTTGTCCGCGTTCTTTAAGATGATCTCCAAGAACTTCTTGGCCGTGGCCGAGTCCGCCTTGGGATTGGTCAGGATGGTCTCGGCGTAGCCCTTGATGGTCGTCAGCGGGGTGCGCAGCTCGTGGGAGACGTTGGCCACGAAGTCCCGGCGCACGCGTTCCAGGCGCTTCAGCTCCGAGATGTCGTGGAACACGAGGATCGCCCCGGTGCCGTCCTCGCCCAGGCCGAGCGGCACGATGGTCACGTCGTAGATGCGGTCCTTCTCGGGCTCGATCTGCATGCCCACGGCGCCCTGGTCCGTAAGGAACCCGGACACGGCGCGTTCGCTGGCCTCCTGCAGCTCGGGCGAGAGCACGACCTCCAGCGGCCGCCTGCCCTGGGAGCGCGCGGACTCGGGGAAGATCTGCGCCAGGGCGCGGTTGGTCTTCAGGATGCGGCCCTGGCCGTCCAGGACCATCAGCCCTTCGCGCATCCCGTCGAGGATGGCTTCCAGCTCCCCGGCCTGGCCGGTGATGGTGGCGATCTGCGAGCTGATGTTCTCGGCCATGCCGTTGATGGACCGGGCCAGGGGCTCGAACTCCGAGCCGGGGAAGAAGCGGATGCGCTTTCTGTAGTCCCCCTGGCCGATGGCCTCGGCCACGTCGATCAGCTCCTTGACCGAGCGGCCCAGGGTCCTGGTCAGGATGATGGAGAAGACGAAGGCCAGGCCCAGGGCCAGCCCGAAGACCAGTACGAAATTGTTCTCGAAGCGCTCCAGGCGCGAGCGGATGCCCGCGTACGGCAGCGAGATGCGCAGGAACCCGGCGGGCTGCCCGGCCGTGGCCGAAACCCGCGTCGCCGCGTACAGCAGGTCCTTGTCGATGGTCGCGCTGTAGCGCTGGGACATGCCGTATGCGGTCTTCTCGGCTTCCAGGACCTCGGGCCGGTTGGCGTGGTTGTCCAGATCGGCAATGCGCGAGAAGGGCACGTCGGAATCGGCGATCACCCGGCCGCCCTCGGTCAGGTAGGTCAGGCGGACGTCCAGCTTCTTGCCGAGCATGGTCAGCCAGGCGTCGAACTGCTGGTCGTCCTCGAACCCGCCGCTTTGTTCCAGCAGCAGCCGCACGAGGTTCAGTTCGCGCACGGCGCCCGCCTGGGCGTCGTCCAGGATCTCGCCCCGGAACAGCTGGCGCGCGTAGAACGCGGGCAGCAGCAGCGCCAGCATGATGACGATGAGAAACGACAGCAGAAGCCGCGTCCTGAAGGAGGTCGTGCGAGCGGGCATGACGGCTATTCCTTGAAGCGGTAACCCACGCCGCGCACGGTCTCCACCAGGGCCGCGTGGCTTTCCAGCTTCTGGCGCAGGCGGCGGACGTGGGTGTCCACGGTGCGGGCGTAGCCCTCGAATTCATAGCCCCAGACCGAGGTCAGCAGCTGGTCGCGGGTGCGCACGCGCGGGCTGGTGCGGATCAGCTCGGACAGGAGCTTGAACTCCGTGGCCGTGAGCACGATCTCCTTGCCCTCGATGAACACCTTGTGCGCTTCCAGGTCCACGGACAGGCCGTCGCGCTCCAGGGTGGTGCGCTCCACGGGCTGACCCGTGCTGCGGCGCAACACGGCCCGCACGCGAAGCAGCAGCTCGCGGAAGCTGAACGGCTTGACCACGTAGTCGTCCGCGCCCAGCTCCAGGCCCACGATGCGGTCCACTTCCTCGCCCCGGGCGGTGAGCATGATCACCGGGATCTGGGCGGTTTCGCTGTCCCTCTTCAAGGACTTGCAGACCTCGAAGCCGTCCATTCCGGGCAGCATCAGGTCCAGCAGCACGATGTCCGGGCGCAGGCGGCGGGCCATGGCCAGGCCCTCGCGGCCGTCGCCGGAGGTGTGTACGTCGAATCCGGAGGATTCGAAGTTGAACTGGAGGAGTTGGAGGATGTCCTCGTCGTCCTCGACGATGAGTATGGATTCCTTGCTCATGGATTTCGGACTCCGAATGATTGCGGCCGCGACTTTGCGACCGGACACGTTACATCCTGCCGCTGTGACGGACATATTGTCGGCCTGTTACATGTTTGTGACATTTCCGGAACGCGAGCGCAACCACCCGAAGTTCCGGGCGAATAAAACTTCATGCAATCGTCAAAAAAGGATTGGCGCGGCGAAGGGATGCAGAAGGCAGGAAAAGGAGACGGAAACGGAAGGCGCCCGGGCACCGGGGCGGGTCAGTTGGAAAGCAGCTCGCGGGCCAGGGCCTCGCCCTGCTGGCCGCCGCCCGCCATGCGCGACAGTTCGTCGAACACGGCCTGCCCGTCCAGCTGGACGCAGCCCACGGAGGTCCGCCCGGCCGCGACCTCCTTGCGGACCAGGAAATGCCGCGCGGCCAGGGCGGCCAGCTGCGGCCAGTGGGAAATCAGCACCACCTGCTGGCGCCGGGCCAGGGCCTCGATGCGCGCGCCCACGGCCGTCAGCGTCAGCCCGCCGATGCCCGAGTCCACCTCGTCGAAGATCAGGGTCGGCATGGACTCGCGGGTGATGAGCCCCACCAGGGCCAGAAGGAACCGCGACAGCTCGCCGCCCGAGGCGATGCGGTCCAGCGGTTGCGGGGCCTGCCCGGGGTTGGGCGTCCACATCATCCGGCCCCGGTCCTCGCTGAGCCCCGGGTGCAGCTCGGCGGGCGTGAACTCGAAATGCACCGCCACCTCCTGGGAAAATCCCAGGCCGCGCAGGTCCGCCACCAGGGACTCGCAGAGCCCCGTCGCGGCCTCGCGCCGGGCGGCGTTCAGCACCGCCAGCACCGCCCCCAGCTGCCCGGACAGCTCGGCCTCGCGCTTGTCCAGGCGCTTCAGGTCCAGGGCGCAGGAGTCCAGGAAGGACAGGTTGTCGTCCAGCTCGGCGCGGAAATCCACGATCTCGTCCAGGGAGCGGTTCAGCTTGCGCTTGAGGCGCGCCAGCTCGTACAGGCGTTTTTCCACGGCCTCGGCGTCGTAGCCGCCGCCGGACTCGCGCTCCTCGCGGCGCAGGCGCGCGTCCAGCTCCAGCAGGCGATGGCGGAACTCCTCCAAGGCCTCGGCCTCCTCGGCGTAGCTCTCGTCCAGCACGGCCAGGGCCTCCACCTCGCGCACCAGGCCCGAGGCCAGGTCCAGCAGGCCCGCCCCGTCCCCGTGCAGGGCGTCCAGGGCCCCGTCGATGCTCTGGCGCAGGCGCTCGGCGTCCTTGAAGCTCCGTCGGGCCTCGGCCAGTTCCTCCTCCTCGCCGGGCTGCGGATCCACCTTGGCGATCTCCGCCGCCTGGAACTCCAAAAACTCGCGCTGCGCGGACAGCTCGCGCACCCGCTCGCCCAGGGCCCGCTTCTCTTCCGCCACCCCGCGCACCGCCGCCAGCAGCCGGTCCCGCTCGGCCAGCGGCCCCCGGTCCGGCAAAAAGGCGTCCAGAATCCGCGCCTGATACGCCGGGGACAAGAGCCGCTGCTGCGCGTGCTGGCTGGTGTGCCACACCAGCCGCGAGCGCAGGTCGCGCACCGCCTCCTGCGAGGACAGGGCGTCGTTCACGAACAACCGGCTGCGCCCCGTCTCCCCCGACAACTCGCGCCGGATGAGCAGCTCGCCCTCGTCGTCCACGAACACCGCCTCCACCACCGCCCGGCCCGTGCCGTCGCGGACCATGTCCTGGTCCAGCTTGTCGCCCAGCAAAAAGCCCAGCGCGCGCAGGATGAAGCTCTTGCCCGCGCCGGTCTCGCCGGTCAACACGTTCAGGCCCCGGGAGAATTCAAGCTCCAGGTCCTCGATGAGCGCCAGGTTTCTGATACGAAGGAATTCCAGCATGGTTCACCCGGCCTGCACAGTATCCGAGGCCCCGGGCAAGAGCAAGGCCCGCGCCCCTTGACTGCCCGGAATAAGGACCTATCTCTGCGGATAAAATCACTTTGGGAGGACAGCAATGGCCGCCAAGAAAAGCACCCGCCAGTTCAAGGCGGAGATCTCGCAACTGCTTGAGATCATCACCCACTCCATCTACACCAACCGCGAGATCTTCCTGCGCGAACTGGTGTCCAACGCCTCGGACGCCCTGGACAAGCTGCGCTTTCTGAGCGCCAGCGGACAGGCCGTCCAGGACCCGGACGCCGCCCTGGAGATCCGCATCACGCCCGACGAGGACGCCCGGACCCTGACCATCGCCGACACCGGCATCGGCATGACCGCCGACGAACTGGTGGCCAACATCGGCACCATCGCCCACTCCGGGTCCGCCGAATTCATGAAACGCGCCGCCGAGGCCGAAACCCCCGCCGGGCTGGACGGCATCATCGGCCGCTTCGGCGTGGGCTTCTACTCCGTGTTCATGGTCGCCGAC
>CAYUIN010000269.1:0-4394 GCA_964444695.1 uncultured Desulfocurvus sp. | reverse complement strand
GAAATTATTTCCTTAAGCGGGTCCGGGGCAGCGCCCCGGCCGCCGGAGGCATTCTGCCTTTCTCCCCCCTGCGTGCCGCCTCCACCCCCCCGTTCAGGATCCGGGCTCCAGTTCGTGGAGGATGGCGTCGGTGAGTTGGCCGAAGCCGGGGTGGGCTCGGCTGCGGGGGCGGGGGAGGTCGACGTCGAGGGTGCGGCGGATGCGGCCTGGGCGGGCGGTCATGATGACGATGCGGTCGGCGAGGTAGACGGCTTCGTCCACGCTGTGTGTGACGAGGACGATGGTCTTGCGGGTCAGTTCCCAGACGCGCAGCAGTTCGCGTTGCAGCAGGATGCGGGTGTGTGCGTCCAGGGCGCCGAAGGGTTCGTCCATGAGCAGGACGTCGGGTTCGTTGGCCAGGGCGCGGGCGATGGCCACGCGTTGTTTCATGCCGCCGGAGAGTTCGTGCGGGAAGGCGCTTTTGAAGTCGAGCATATCGACCATGCGCAGGTAGTCCAGGGCGTCTTCGGTGCGTTTTTCGCGGGGGACCCCGGCGAACTGCGGCCCGGCGGCGACGTTGTCCAGGACGGTGAGCCAGGGGAACAGGGAGTATTCCTGGAACACGAGGCCGATGTGTCCGCCGGGCTTGTCCACGGGGCGGCCCTGGTAGTGGACGCTGCCTTCGCTGGCCTGTTCCAGTCCGGCGGCGATGCGCAGGATGGTGGACTTGCCGCAGCCCGAGGGCCCGACGATGCAGGTCAGGGAATTTTTCGGGATGCGCAGGCTGATGCCGTCCAGGGCCAGGACGCGGTCGCCGCGTTCGGTTTCGAATTCCTTGGTCAGGTCCTGGACGTCGATGATGGCGGCGTTTGGTTCGTGCATCAGTCCGCCTGCCTGCGCCAGGAGAAGCGGCGCACTTCGATCTGCCGGAACACGGCGTCCATCAGGGCGCCGACCACGCCGATGGAGATCATCCCGGCGATGACGATGTCGGTGGAGGCCAGGGTGAAGGCGTGGGTGATCATGTAGCCGATGCCGGACAGGGAGCCGGGGAGCATTTCCGCCGAGACCAGGCACATCCAGGCGATGCCCAGGCCGATGCGCATGCCGGTGATGATGGACGGCATGGCGGCGGGCAGGAGGACCTTGGCGAATATCTGCCGTTCGCTGGCGCCGAGCACGCGGGCGGTGTCCACCAGGGTGCGGTTGACGCTACGCACGCCGTGGATGGTGGAGGTCAGGATGGGGTAGAAGGCGCCGATGAAGATGATGAACAGCATCGAGAACTTGATGTTGTTCAGGTAGAGGTACATTTGCCCGGTCTCGACGCCGGTGAGCGTGGCCAGGCTGGAGATGCCGAACCAGGCCATGACCAGCGGCACCCAGGCCAGGGGCGGGATGGGCCGGAAGAGGTTCAAAAAGCCGTTGAAGAAGCGGAACACGAAGCCGTAGTAGCCCATGGCCACGCCCAGGGGGATGGCGATCAGCGCGGCCAGGGCGTAGCCCATGACGACGCGCACCAGGCTGACCAGGACGTTTTCCAGCAGGGAGCCCATGCTGATCAGGTCGCCGGTGGGGTGGCCGAGGATTTCGCCGACCTGGGCCAGCCCGGGCAGGATGACCTGGTTGTCGATGCGGCCGGCCAGGAACATCCAGGCCAGGGCCAGCAGCACCGGGGCCAGGGCCGGTACGGCCAGGGACAAAGCGCGATCTCTCATGACGTGAATCCCGGGGGCTTTGGGGAGCGGGGCGGCCTGGGCCGCCCCGTTTCCGTTCCGTCGCCTGCGCGGCTAGTTGCGCGCCAGGCTGTGCTTGACGAAGGAGAAGTCGTACAGCAGCGGGGAGGCCGCCGTGATGTCCGCGTCCTTCATGGCGCCCTTGAACTTGTTCATGCTGTTCAGCATGGACAGGAAGATGTCCTCGCCGTGCATCCAGTTCTCGGTCGGGTTGGTGGTGTAGACGATGGAGGACTTTTCCACGGCCTCGGCGGGCACGCCGATCCACTGGGCGGAGATGGCCGCGGTCTCGGCCTTGTTGGCGTTGCACCAGGCGGCGGAGTCGGTCATCAGGTCGGTCAGGGCCTGGGTGGCCTCGGGGTAGTCGGCGATGGCCTGCTCGCTGGCGCCCAGCACGCAGCAGGGGAAGTCGGACCACTTGCCCACGGGCGGCAGGTCGCGCGAATCCAGGCCGATATGCCCGACCTTCTTGAATTCGGCCACGGACGGGTGCGGCGCGGGGCCGACCCAGCAGTCCACCTGCCCGGAGAGCAGCGCGGGGATCAGGTTCGAGGTGGACTTGAGGTCCACCATCAGGATGTCGGCGTCGAGCTTGTTGGGGTCGCCGGTGACGGTGAACCCGGCCCGTTGCAGCGCGCCCTCGAAGACCACGCGCGGTGCGCTGGTGGGCGAGTGGTAGCCGATCTTGTACGGGGTCTTGGAGGCGCGGATGGCGGCGGCCACGTCGTCGTAGCCGTTCACGGTGCTGCCCTGGGGGAAGACCATGGCCATGCCGTCCACATGCAGCGGGCAGAGGATCTTGGCCTTGGTGCCCTTGTCCACGCCGCTCATGAAGGCGGTGCTGGAAGCCAGGCCGTAGTCCAGGCGGTTCATGGCGAACAGGGTCGCGGTCTCGGACCCGTTCTTGGAGACGATGAGGTTCAGCACGCCCAGGGCCTTGCCGTCGCGGGACATCAGGCGGTATTTCTGCTTGGGCACCATCTCTTCGAGGTACGGCCCCGTGGCGCTCAGCCCGTCGCCCTTGACGGCGGCGACCATCAGCGGGGTGTGGTGCGTGGTGAAGATGTAGCCCATGTACAGGCTCGGCAGCTTGTCCGCCGCGTTCGCCGCGCCGGGCGCCAGACACAGGGTCAGCAGCAGCGCGCATGCCAGCGCGCCCAGTCCGGATTTGCCTCTCATTTCTCCCACCTCATGGTTGATGTTCATTCGCAAAGCTCCAAAAAGGCCTCGATGCGCGTGCGCAGCTGCTCGCTGTCGGACTCGGAATAGTCCGTGGCCAGGTGCAGGTACGGCAGGGCCAGCTCGTCCTCCACGAAACGGCGCATCAGGGTCGCCTCGGCGTCGTAGGTGTGGCAGCCGGTCCAGGTCAGGTCCAGGACGGCGTCCGCGCGGTACAGGGTCGCCAGCTCGCCCAGGGCCTCGGCCCGCCCCGGGTTGGGGCTCATACACGAGCAGGGGATCTGCAGATAGCGCCGGGCCAGGGCCTCGTACGGGTCGCCCGTCTCGTCCACGGCCAGGGTCAGGCCCTTGAGGCCCGTGCAGTTCTCCATGCAGACCACGTCCGCACCCAGCTCGGCGGCGATGGTCAGCACCTTGTCCGAGCCCTTGCCCACGGGGCAGCCCGTGAGCAGCACGCGCACCGCGTCGCGCTCGGCCAGCCCGGGCTGGGCCAGGTACGCCCCGAGGTCGTCGCGCAGGGCGCTCAGGGCCTCCAGGTACCCCGCCTGCGAAACCACGAAACTCTTGGACTCCTGCACGGCCAGCAGGTCGCGCGCCGTGAGCGGCGAGCGCGGGTCCGCGCCCAGGGCGCAGACCTCGTACAGCACCTCGCGGATGCGGTTGTGCAGGGCGATCTCCTCGCGCAGGACCTCGCGGTCCACCGCAACGCCCGAACGCGCCGTGAGAAATCGCTCCAGCGCGGCCAGGGCGTCCATCCAGTAGCGCAGCGGCGCGGCCCCGGCCTGCGTGTGCGGGATGTGCATCAGATGCAGGGGCTTGAGCTCGCCCATCAGCTCGTACATCTTCTTCTTGCCGTCGCAGGTGGTCTCCGCCACCAGGAAGTCCGAGGCCTGGAAGAACGGGCAGGTGTCCGTCACGGCGTAGCCGTAGCTGGATTTGACCAGCGGGCAGAAGCCCACGGGCAGCTCGCGCTCGGCCGCGGGGATGGGCGCCTGCTTCTTGCCGCACAGGCTCACCGGCACCACGCCCGCCGCGCGGATCAGCTCCGTGGGCGCATACACGCAGTACACCCCGGCGACCTTGCCGCCGCCCTCCTTCCAGCCGTCCAACGCCGCAACGCTGAGCTCCGAAAAATTGATGAATTCCTTCAGCCGCATCCGCCGCCCCCCGCCATTCATCTCCCGCCCGATAACG
Organism: uncultured Desulfocurvus sp.; assembly: GCA_964444695.1. GTDB lineage: Bacteria > Desulfobacterota > Desulfovibrionia > Desulfovibrionales > Desulfovibrionaceae > Desulfocurvus. Next base: position 306 of record CAYUIN010000269.1, on the reverse strand, counting down.
CCGGAAAACTATTATCTCTATCTATTACAACGCAATGATTTGACCTATACACAGCCACCTCCGGCGGCACAACAGATCGATACATAGGCAACGTCTTGCACAAGCATCGGAAATACAGATAGCCCCCGACCCCTGCATGCCGTTTCTTGTCGCAACCCGGCACAGCGTTGGAAAAAACCTTACCCCGCAGCCGTTTTGGCGAAGGCCGCACCCCCGGCGCCAAGGCGAATGCCTCCGGCGGCCAGGGCTCCGCCCTGGACCCGCTTAAGGGGATAATCCCCTTAAGAATCCCTCCATTGGGCCGCC
>CAYUIN010000268.1:0-4403 GCA_964444695.1 uncultured Desulfocurvus sp. | reverse complement strand
CCAGCCCCACCCCGGCCAGCCACTCCACTCCACGCCACTCCGCCCCTACATCACGCCGAACAACCGTTCCACGACGCCCAGGCAGTCGGCCCAGGCGGGGCGGGAGTAGTCGCCGTTTTCCAGGAGCAGTTGGCAGTAGCTCCGTGCGGGTTGCATGCTGGGCGGGGTGCGCAGCCAGAAGTCGTTGGGCAGTGGCGTGCGGGGTCCGGCGAGTCCTTTGCGGAGGTCGCGTCCGAAGCCTGCGAGGAAGCGGCGCATGGAGGTTTCGAGTGCGGGGAAGCGTTGTCGCAGGTCGGCGTAGGCGGTGGTGGGCCCGGTCCAGTCCCAGAGGTGGAAGAGGGCGCCGAAGAATTCCTGCCAGAAGGCGCCCAGGAGGTCGCGGGCTCCGGGCTGGTGGTCGGGTGCGAGGCGTTGGAGGGTGTAGAGTCCTTTGGGGGAGCGGCCGGTCTGGAAGAGTTCGAGGTCGGCCAGGGGTCGGGTGGCGTACTGGCCGAGGAGTTTGTCCATGCCCCGGTGTGCGAGGTAGGCCAGTTGCCGGGGCAGGAAGTGTTCGCGGCAGGGGATGCCGGGGCGTGTGCATTCCCAGCAGCCGGTGCAGCTCATGCGGGCGCGCAGGACGTGGTGCAGGGGTTGGTACGGGCCGGTTTCCCAGCAGTTCACGTTGCCCATGGAGAGGTTGAGTGTGGGCAGTCCGGTCCAGGCGGCGAGGTGCATGGGGCCGGTATCGGGCGTGACCATCAGTCCGATGGTCTGTCCGATCATGACGAGTTCGGAGATGGAGGTCTGCCCGCAGAGGTTGAGGACCTTGGCGGGGACGGCGGCGGCCACGGCCTCGCCTGTGGCGCGTTCGGCGGGGCCGCCCAGGAGCACGGGGCGCAGGTCGCGGGCCAGGAGTTCGCGGGCCAGTGCGGCCCAGAATTCGGGTTCGGGTCGTTTTTCGGGCTGGCTGGCGCCGAGGAACAGGCCGATCTTGACGCGGGCGGGCTCGGTGATGGTGCGCGGCGGGGTGTAGCTGGTGGCGGCGATGTCTTCGCGGGGCACGAGGTCCAGGGCGTTGAGTTCGGCCCAGTGGAAGCGGTTGTGCCGGTTGCTGCGGGTCAGCGAGGTCCTGTAGAGCTGCCAGTCGCCGCGCACGTAGGCGGCGCCGGACTTGTCCTTGATGGGTCCGACGGCCTGTTCGCTGCGGACCTGTCCGGCGAGTTCGGCGGCGCGGCGGTCGTGGCTCAGGTTGACCACGAGATGGTAGCCGTGCGCGCGCAGGTGGGCGAGGCTGTCCTCGGTCCAGGGGAAGTAGGTGACCTGGGGGCTGACGGGCAGAAGGTGGGAGTAGAACAGTTCCTCGGCCATCATCCAGATGGGGTGTCCGGGGTGGCGGCGCGAGAGCCAGAGCACGAGGGGGAAGGACAGCACGAGGTCGCCCATGCGCTGCATCTGCAGGATCAGGATGGGTTTTGCGGCCGTGCTCATGGGTTCAGCCGTAGATTTCCCGCATGGCCTGGAACAGGGTCCGCAGGCGGTGTTCGTAGGTGTGTTCGGCCAGCACGCGGCGGCGTCCGGCGGCGATGATCCTTTGGCGTTCGGCGGGGTGGTCCAGGTAGCGGCGGATGAGTTCGGGGACTTCGGCGGGGTCGTTGTAGAAGGCGACCTCGGTGCCGGGTTCCAGGAGTTCTTCCATCTGGCTGCGGTGGTCTGTGAGCACGAAGGCGCCCGCGGCGGGAACGTCGAACACGCGCTGGTTCACGGCGCCCTTCATCTGCTGGCTGGTGCAGTTGAAGTTGATGTCGGCCAGGGTGTAGAGCAGCGGCAATTCCTCGTAGTAGTTGACCTCGGGGTGCCAGCGCCAGGTCCGGCCCTCGCCGGGGAAGGTGCGTTTCCAGCCCGGGTCGCCCGCGATGAGCGGGGAGAAGCCGAGAGTGCCTTCAATGCAGCTCTTGCGGTACTGGCGGGTGGCCTCCCAGGTGATCATGGTCTCGTAGGCCAGGCGGCGTTCGTTGTCGGCGAAGGTCTCGAACAGGGCGGCCTGGTCCGGGTGTGCGGCGTGCAGGTAGGCGGAGACGGAGCGCTCGTCGCAGTCGCGGAACCCGGCGGCGACGTCCTTGTAGGCCAGGAGCATTTCGCGGGGGAAGCGCCCGGCCTTCATGCGCTTGCCGACCTTGGTGACCATGGAGTTGCCCACGAAGGAGACGCGCGAGCGCCAGGGATGCGCGGCGGGCGGGTTGGGCACGGGGACGAAGCGGGTGACGTCCGAGGCCAGGGGCAGGTAGCGCACGTGGGGGAAGCCGCGCTGGTGCAGGCCGGCGATGTTGTCCGTGTCCCAGGTGAAGATGGCGGTCCAGGGGCTTTGCAGCTTGTCGTAGAGGTAGAGGATGAGGTGCGGGTTGTCCACGAACCACGAGGCCAGGGGCAGGCGCAGGCGTTCCACGAGGTCGGTGAGCACGCCTTCGCGGTCCACGCCGAGGTGGTTGATGGTGAAGATGAAGTCCGGCCGGAAATCGAGGACCTCGGCGAGGAGTTGTTCGACGAACTGGGAGCAGCCGGTTTCCTTGGCGCCGATGTTGATGAAGCGGTGCGGCGTGCCCAGGCGCTCGCTGGCGCGGACCAGCTCGCCCAGCAGGAAGTAGTCGCTGGTGAGGTAGAGCACGCGCGGCGGCCAGGACTTGAATTTGGCGTAGGAGGCCTTGGCCCAGAAGTCGAAGCTGCGGCTGGCGGCGAGCTGTTCGGCGAGCCAGCCGTAGTGGGCGCGGTCCAGGCGGCGGTATGCGGGCAGGGCCACGGGGGCGAAGGCGCGGCCCGCGTTGTCCATCTGCCAGCGGGACAGGGCGCGCAGGGCGTCGCCGGGCTGGGGATGGTCCACCCACAGGACGCGGGGGTCGTCCGCGTAGCGCTCGCGCAGGCCGGTGAGGGCCAGGATGGGCGTTTCGCGGTCCACGACGGCCACGGGGCCGTCCTGCACGGCGAGCAGGGTGTGCAGGGCGTGGCCCAGGCCGGAGCCCAGGAGCACGGGCAGCCGCCCGGAGCCGGGCTCGAAGGCTTCGGCGGCGCGGCGTTCCACGGCCAGGGCGTCGCGGCCCAGCAGGTGCCAGGAGCGCTGGGGGAAGGTCAGCAGCACGTCGGCCAGGGCGCCGTCCGGCCCGAACTGCGGGCTGGCCTCGTAGGGGCGCGGGTCCGGGTCGTGCATGGGCTTACCAGGTCTCCGTTTCGGGGCGGTGCAGCAGGAATTCCACGCGGCGGTTGCGGGCGCGGTCCTCGGGGCGATCGTTGGGCACCAGGGGCCGGGTGCCCGCGTAGCCCACGGCCTTGAGGCGGCGCGGATCGATGCCGCCCTTCTCCACGAGGTAGCGCAGGGTGGCGGCGGCGCGGGCTGCGGAGAGCTCCCAGTTGGAGGCGAAGGCGCCGGAGCCTTCCTCCGTGTCGTCCGTATGGCCACGGATGACGCAGTTGAAGTTGTATTCCTTGAGGATCTTGATGACCTTGGCCAGCATCTTGCCCGCCGTGGGCGAGAGTTCGGCCTTGCCCGGCTCGAAGAGGTAGCCCGTCTCCACGCGCACCAGCACGCCCTCGCGCTCGGCGGTGACGCCCGCCGCGCGCTTGAGCTGCTGGTCTTCCTCCATCAGCGTGCGCAGCTGCATGGTCATGTCGAGCACGACCTTCTGCTCGCTGTCGAGCTTGACGCCCTTTTTTTCCAGGCGCGTGGGCGAGTACGCGGCGAAGGTGGCTTCGGGGCGCTTGGTCTGCACGCCGAAGGCGTCCTTGATGGAGCCCATGAGCGTGCGGAAGTTGGCGATGTCCTGGTTGGCGAAGGACAAGAGCAGCACGAAGAAGCACAACAGCAGCGTGACCATGTCCGCGAAGGTGGCCATCCACGGCGGGAGGCCCTCCTCCGGCGGCGGCTCGGCGGGCGGCTTCTTGGGAATGGGGATCTTGTCGGCCATGGGCTAGCCCTTGGCCTCGCGCAGGGCCGGGGCCAGGAAGGCCATCAGCTTTTCCTTGACGATGCTCGGGTGCTCGCCGTGCAGGATGGAGACCACGCCCTCCATGGCGATTTCCATGTACAGGGCCTCCTCGGCGCTGCGCTCCTCGAGCTTCTTGGCCATGGGCAAAAAGATGATGTTGGCCATCACCGCGCCGTAGAAGGTGGTCAAGAGGGCCACGGCCATGGCCGGGCCGATGGCCCCGGGGTCGGAGAGGTTCTGGAGCATCTTCACCAGGCCGACCAGGGTGCCGATCATGCCCATGGCCGGGGCCATGGTGCCCATGCCCTTGAACACGCCCTGGCCCTGGAAGTGGCGGCGTTTCATGAACGAAATCTCGGTGTCCAGCACCGCGCGGACCAGGCACTCCTCGGTGCCGTCGGCCACCAGCTGCACGCCCTTCTTGATGAACGGGTCGTCGATCTGGACCTT
>CAYUIN010000267.1:0-4407 GCA_964444695.1 uncultured Desulfocurvus sp. | reverse complement strand
GGTTTGCTCGAACGACGCTTCCCCGAGTAGCCGGGCCTTTTTCCCGAGCAAACCCGCAGGCCGCCCGATCGGGATTCTTAAGGGTGATAACCCTTAAGCCGCCGGAGGCAAACATCCTCACGCCAGGCACCCGGCCCGCCACAGCCCTCCCCATCGCCACGCTCCGCCCCCGCCCAGTCCGCCGTTTCCGGCGCTGGATTTCGCTGCGTATTTCCAGTAGGTAGGGGCGGTAAGCGCGGTTGGTGCCGTTTTGTTGCAACACGCACAACAAGCGAGAATGATTTGAAGGTCGTCATCATCGGAGCGGGCGAGGTCGGATTCCACGTCGCCCGTCGCCTGGCCTCGGAGGCCAAGGACGTCGTCATCGTCGATTCCAGCGCCAAGGCCCTCAAGCGCATCAGCGAGTACGTGGACGTCCAGACCATCGAGGGTTCCGGTTCCCATCCGGCGGTGTTGGAGGAGGCGGGCATCCGCGACGCGGACATCCTGCTGGCCGTCACGGATTCCGACGAGATCAACATCATCGCCTGCACCTTCGCCTCGGCCCTGGCCGAGGACGTGGTGACCCTGGCGCGCATCCGCAAGGACGAGTACGTCCTGTTCCAGGACGGGCGGGCCATGGAGATGCTGGGCATCGACAAGGCCATCAACCCGGACGTGGAGGTGGTGAAGAACATCGAGCGGCTGATCGCCGTGCCCGGCGCGGAGGAGCTGAACGAGTTCGCCGAGGGCCGCATCAAGCTGGTCGGCTACCGGGTCACTGGCGGGCCGGTGGTGGGCGTGAACATGATCAACATCCGCACGGTGATCGGCGTGCCGGACGTGATCATCGCGGCCATCGTGCGCGAGGAACGGCTGATCATCCCTTCCGGCGAGGACCTGATCCAGAAGGGCGACCTGGTCTATTTCGTGTGCTTCGAGAACCGGGTGCACGACATCCTGGCGCGCATGGGCTCCACGGCGCCCGCCGTGCGCAACGTGCTGATCATCGGCGGCGGGGACATCGGGCTGCGCCTGGCGCAACGCCTGGAGGCCTCGCTGCACGTCAAGCTCATCGACTCCGACCCGGACCGTTGCCAGGAGCTGGCCCAGGAGCTGAACCGGACGCTGGTGCTGCTGGGCGACGGGCGCGACCAGGACCTGCTGGCCGAGGAGAACGTGCACGAGATGGACATGGCCATCTCGCTCACCGGGGACGAGGAGACCAACATCCTGACCTCGCTGCTGTGCAAGAAGCTCGGCGCGGCCAAGGCCGTCACGAGAATCAACAAATTCGCATACTTCGCCCTGGTGCGCGCGGTGGGCATCGAACAGACGGTGAGCCCGCGCCTGGCGGCGGTCAACTCCATCCTGCAATACATGCGCAAGGGCAAGGTGCTCTCGGCGGCGACCATCAAGGGCGACGAGGCCGAGGCGCTGGAGGCCGTGGCCCTGGCGCATTCGGACATCGTGGGCCAGGCGATCCGGGACCTGAAGCTGCCCAAGGGCGCGCTGATCCTGTCCATCCAGCGCGGGGAGGAGGTCATCTTCCCCACGGGCGATTCGGTCATCGAGCCGGACGACCGCATCCTGATCCTGTCCACGGCCAAGAACGTCGCGCGCATCGAGAAGCGGCTCACGGTGAAGCTGGAGTACTTCTAGGATGCGCTGGCGCTACACGCTCTCGCTGGTGGGGGCCATCCTGCTCTCGGTGGGCCTGTCCATGGGCCTGGCCCTGGCCTGGTCCGTGTATTACGGGGACGAGGGCACGACGCCGCTGCTGGTCTCCATGGCCGTGACGCTGGCCTCGGGCCTGGGGCTGTTCTTTTTGTTCCGCGACGGGCGGGCCGCGCCCATGAACCACCGCGAGGGCATGGCCATCGTGGCGGTGGGCTGGGTGGCGGCGTCTGTGGTGGGCGCGCTGCCGTTCTGGTTCGCGGAGACGTTCCCCGGCTCGTTCATCGACTGCCTGTTCGAGTCCATGAGCGGCTTTACGACCACGGGCGCCTCGGTGCTCACGGACATCGAGGCCGTGCCGCGCGGCATCCTGTTCTGGCGTTCGTTGACGCACTGGCTGGGCGGGATGGGCATCATCGTGCTTTCACTGGCGATTTTGCCGTTTCTGGGCGTGGGCGGCATGCAGCTGTACAAGGCCGAGGTGCCGGGCCCGGTGCCGGACAAGCTGAGGCCGCGCATCAAGGACACGGCGATGCTGCTGTGGAAGGTCTACCTGCTGTTCACGGTGGTCCAGACGGTGCTGTTGTGCCTGGGCGGGATGGATCTCTTCGAGTCGCTGTGCCACACCTTCGGGACCATGGCCACGGGCGGCTTCTCCACGCGCAACACCTCCGTGGCGGCTTACGACAGCGTGTACATCGACGTGGTGATCACGGTGTTCATGCTCATCGCCGGGGCCAATTTCACGCTGCACTACCACGCCCTGCGCGGGCGGCCGGGCGTGCTCTGGCGCGACCCGGAGTTCCGGTTCTACATCCTGGTCTTCGCGGGCTTCACGCTGTGGTCGGCCTGGGACCTGCTGGGCCCGAACTACGAGCATTTCGGTCAGGCCCTGCGCTACAGCTCCTTCCAGGTGGCGAGCATCATGACCACCACGGGCTTCGCCACGGCGGACTACGAGCTGTGGACGCCGCTGCCGCAGTGCCTGCTGTTGCTGTGCATGTTCCTTGGCGGCTGCGCGGGCTCCACGGGCGGCGGCATCAAGTGCATGCGCATCCAGCTGCTGCTCAAGCACGCCTACAACGAGCTGTACCGCCTGATCCACCCGCGCGCCGTGACCCGCGTGAAGTTCGGCAAGCGCTCGGTGGAGCAGGACGTGCTGAATTCCATCGCGGGGTTCTTCCTGCTGTTTTTGGGGCTGTTCATCGTCTCCAGCTTCCTGCTGGCGGCCATGGGCGTGGACGTGGTGACCAGCTTCGCCGCCGTGGTGGCCTGCATCGGGAACATCGGCCCGGGCCTGGGCGCCGTGGGCCCCACGGACAACTACGCGGCCCTGCCGGACATGGGCAAGATGCTGCTGTACTTCTGCATGCTCCTGGGACGGCTGGAAATCTACACGGTGATCATCCTCTTCGTGCCCGAGTTCTGGCGCAAGTAGCCCGCTGCGCCTTCCGGGCGGCCCGCCCGGGCCCGCCCGCGCATCCCTTGGAAATGTTTACAGCACGCCATGTTGGGCGTATAGGATCGGGCCATGGCCCCAGGAAAGAAGCGGCTTTCGCCGCACCTTTACGTGATCCTCGGCTTCGCCCTGACGATCCTGGTCGGGACGGTGCTGCTGCGCCTGGACGTCAGCCGCACCGGCGGCGAGCTGTCCTGGCTGGACGCGCTGTTCACCGCGACTTCCGCCACCTGCGTCACCGGGCTGGTGGTGGTGGACACGGGCACGTTCTTCAGCACCACGGGCCAGAGCGTGATCCTGGGCCTGATCCAGATCGGCGGGCTGGGCGTGATGACCTATACCAGCCTGGGCTTCTACCTGTGGCGCAAGAAGATTTCCCTGTCCGACCGCACGGCCGTGCGCCAGAGCCTGCTGCACGACCCGGCCTTCCACCTGGGCACCTTCCTCAAGGGCGTGGTGCTCTGCACGGCGCTGATCGAGGTCCTGGGCGCGCTGAGCCTGTACCTGCTGGAGCCGGGGGCCTTTTCGCCGTACAGCGCGCTGTTCCATTCCATTTCGGCCTTCTGCAACGCGGGGTTCGGCCTGTGGTCGGACAGCCTGTCGCGGTTCGAGACGCACAGCGGGGTGAACGTGGTGTTCATGGCGCTGATCGTCCTGGGCGGGCTGGGTTTCGCGGTGCTGCTGGAGCTTTCGGGCTGGCTGTCTCCGGCGGCGGCCATCCGGCGCAGGCGCTGCACGGACGGCAGGCGCCAGTGCCGCCCGCGCCTGACCTGGCACGCCCGGGTGGTGCTGTCCACCAGCCTGGGGCTGGTCCTGGGCGGGGCGGTGGTCATCTACCTCGCGGAATTCTCCCTGCACCAGGGGCAGTTCTCCCATGCCGAGAAGTTCCTGGGCTCGCTGTTCCAGTCCGTGACCTGCCGCACGGCCGGGTTCAACACCATGGACATCGGCCACCTGACGAACATCTCGCTCTTGGTGATGATCGCCCTGATGTTCATCGGGGGTTCGCCGGGCTCCTGTGCGGGCGGCGTGAAGACCACGACCTTCCGGGCCCTGGCGGCCTTCGCCCTGGCGCGGGTCAAGGGCCGCAAGCAGGCCGTGGTCCACGGGCAGTACGCCCTGGACGAGGGCTCCATGAACGACGCGCTGGTGCTGATCCTCTACGGGCTGGTCATCGTCGGCGTGGGCACGCTGGCCCTGTCGGTGACGGAGATCGGCGCGCTGCCGCACGCGGCGTCGCGCGGGCGGTTCCTGGAGCTGCTCTTCGAGTGCGTCAGCGCCTTCGGCACCGT
>CAYUIN010000266.1:0-4411 GCA_964444695.1 uncultured Desulfocurvus sp. | reverse complement strand
CCTTGTGGCAGAGCCGGATCACGCGGCGCGGGTGCCCGCCCGTGAGGCGGTGCATGGCCTTGTAGCCACCCCGGGTCAGGATCTCCGCCGGGACGCGGCCCCCGGCGGCGCAGCGCAGCCGGTGGCGGATCATGGTCCGCATCTCCGCCGGGCCCAGCGGCTCCAGGCGGAACAGGGCGTTGACGCGGTCGGCCAGGTTCGGCGCCGCGTCCAGGGCGGCCTGCAATTCATTTTGTGCAAAGAGCACGACCTGCAACAGCTTGCTGTCGTTGGTCTCGTAGTTCAGCAGCTCGCGCAGGGCCTCCAGGGCCCCGCCGGAAATCTTCTGGGCCTCGTCCACCACCAGGACCACGTTCAGGCCCCGGTCCACCCCGCGCTCGAACAGGGCGTCCTTGAGGTCTTCCTTCAGGCGCCGCTCGTCGGGCTCGTCCGCCGCCCCGGGCAGGAGCATGGCCCGCAGGGCCGTGAGGAACCCCAGTTCCCCGCCGGAGCCCGGGTCCAGCATCAGGTGCGTCTCGATGCCGGGGTCGTCGGCCAGGTCGCGCAGCAGGCGGCGGCAGAGCGTGGTCTTGCCGGTGCCGACCTCGCCCATGACCACGTTCAGGCCCCGGCGCAGGCGCAGTGCGATCTCCAGGTTGTGCAGGACGCTCCGGTGCCCCTGGGACTCGAAGAAGAAATCCGGGTCCGGGGAATTGGAGAAGGGCTCCCTGCCCAGGTCGAAGATCTCGTAATACTGCATGGCCGCCACGCGTCAGCCCTTGTCTTCGGACTGCTCCTTCTGCCGCTCCTTGACGTCCCGCTCGATGTCCTCGAGGGGCCGCTGCGCCTCGCCGGGCTTCCACTCGTCGAGCACCGTGGGCGTGATGAAGATCAGCACCTCTTCCATCTCCTCGCCCCGGCTGGTTGTCTTGAACAGGTTGCCCACGCCCGGCACGTCCTGCAGACCGGGGATGCCCGCGTCGTCCTTGGACAGGCGCTTGCGCGTCAGCCCGGAGATGACGATGGTCTCGCCGTTGCGAGAGACCAGGGTCGTTTCGGTCTTCTTCTTGATGATCAGCGGGTTGCCGGACACGGCGCGGGTGAAGTCCACCTCGTCCTTGTTGACCAGGATGTTCATCTTGAGGTTTTCGCCGTCGATGAGGTGGGGCGTGATCTCCAGGCGCATCACCGCCTCCTTCCACTCCACCTGCGTGTTGCCCGCCTCGTCGATGGTGATGTAGGGCACTTCCTCGCCGTTCTCGGTGACGGCGGTCTGGTTGTCCAGGGTGGTGATGGACGGGCTGGAGAGGATGTTCAGCTTGCTGTCCTCCTGCAAGGCGGCCAGCTGGACTTCGAGGATGTTGCCGCCCAGCCTGCCGAGCATCAGGGCCAGGGCGCCGCCCCGGTTGCTGTCGCCGAAGTCCGGGGCCATGTTGGAGAAGTAGCCCTGGTTGGACAGGCCGAGGGTGCCGCCGCCCAGCAACGGGGTGTACGCGCCGCCGGACAGGGGATCGCCCGTGGGGTTCACGCCGCCGGGCACGACCCACAGGTTCTCACGCGAGCCGGAGATGCCCGAGCGCCGGTAGCCGCCGCCCCACATCACGCCGAGGTTGCGGGCGGTGTCGCCCGAGGTCTCGACGATGAAGGCCTTGATGCGGATCTGCTTGGTGGGCTTGTCCGAGGCGTCGATGATCTCGCGGATCTTCTTCAGGTCGGCGCGCACGGCGTTGATGACCAGGGAGTTGGTGTGCTCCAGGACCTCCACGGAGCCGCGCGCCTTGCCCTCGGAGTCCTGGGTCAGGATCGAGGTCAGGTTCTCCTGCAGCTTGGCGGCGTCGGCGTAGCGGATCTTGATGGTGGCGGTGAGCAGGGCCTGGCGGTTGCGCAGCTCGTCCAGGTGCAGCGCCTCCTCCATGTCGGACACGGTCATCACCCGGATGATGTCGCCCTCCCATTCGTAGGTCAGGCCGTGGGTCTTGAGGATGCTCTTGAAGATCTGGTCCCAGGGCACCTGCTCCACGGTGACGTTGATCAGTCCCTCGACCTTGGGGCTGACCATGATGCTCTGCCCGGCGATCTTGCCCAGGGCGCGCAGCACGGCCACGATATTGGCGTTTCGCATGTCCAGGCTGCCGACCATCATCCCGGGCAGCTCGCGCTCGGGCTCCACGGGCGTGATTTCCGCCTCGGGCTCGATCTCCTGGCGCTGGACTTCCTGCGGGGTGTGCCCCTGGGACTGCTCGGCCATGGCCTTCCAGGTCTCGAAGAAAGGATCGACCTCCTTCTTCTTCGGCGCGCAGCCGGCGAGCGCCAGGGCCAGGCCGAGCACGCAGCAGACGGCAAGGCAGGTGCGGATGTGCTTACTTTTGGGCATCGCCATCCTCGACGAAGTTGATGAGGTCGTCCTGTATGGAGACCACCAGGTTCTGCAAGGTGCCCGACTCGGGATCGCGGCCCCGCAGGACCACGGCGTCGGGACGGATTTCGGCCAGGGTGAAGCCCGTCGAGCCCACGACCTCGCCGATCTTGTATTCGGAATCGTTGATGACCGCGATGCTCCTGCGGCCCAGGGAGACGACGCCGCTGAACACGAAGCGGCCCGTGTCGTCCACGGCCGTGGCCAGGCCCTCGCCCTGCTTGCCGGACTCGTCCGCGCGCAGGAACGGATCGCCCACGGCCTCCGGGGCCACGCGGGCCAGGCGGAAGGTCTCCAGATCCGTCAGGCGGCCCTTGTCCACGGCCTCGGTCACGGTCTTGATGGTCGCCTCCAGCTTGGGCCCGTCCACGGCGCTCTGGGGCTGGGACGAGGCGCCGCCCGTGAGCAGCGTGTAGCCGCCGTAGGCCAGGGCCAGGCCCATGAACACCAGAAGGATGATCTGACGACGCGGCATCTCAGCGCACCTTCCCGGACTTGGCCGCCACGCGCCCGGACCCCGCCAGGGCCACGAGCACGGTCATGGAGCACAGGGTCTTGCCGCCCTGGTTCTCGAAGCGCATGGCCCGGGCGCCGCGCAGGTATTCCAGGCCGCCCATGGAAATCATCAGCCGCCGCAGGTCGTCCAGGTCGCCCAGGAACTCGCACTGGGCGTCCAGGGTGTTGGCCTTGGGGTCCAGCGAATCGGGCGCCGGGGTCACGGACAGGCACTGCACGCCGTAGGCCCGGGCCTGGTCGCTCAGCAGCCCGGAGAGGTCCGAGACCCGCTCCAGGGGCAGCGGCTGGCCCTGCGACTCGGGAAAGGCCGAGACGTCCGTCTTCTTCAGCTCGGAACTCAGGGAGACGTACAGCGGGAAGAGTTTGTTCTGGCGCTCGATGACGGCCTTGGTGCGGACGACGTCCTCCTCCAGACCGGCGATCTCCTGCTTGCGGGGCAGCACCAGGACCCAGAAGAACAGGGCCAGGGCCAGCAGGCAGGCCACCAGCTTGACCAGCACCTGCCCGGGAAGTTTCACGCCCGCTCGGCTCATGACGCCCCTCCTTCCACCACGCCGGAGTGGACGGTGAAGCGCAGGACCTCGGTCCCCGAGGACAGGGCCCGGACCTCGCGCTTTTGGATCATGGCCCCCTCGAACAGCGGGGAGCCCTGGAGCTTGAGCATGAAGGTCGCCAGCAGCGCGTCCTGCAGGCCCGGCCCGCCCTGGACCACGCCCTCGATGATCAGCAGCCCGCCCGAGGACCCGGGGCCCGACGCGCGGGCGCGGATCTTGGAGGTCACGGGGTCCTTGGGGCCGAGGTGGTCCATGGTCACGCTGGTCAGGTGCAGGCCGTCCGGGGCCAGCAGGGACAGTTCGTTCAGCACCGCCAGGCCCTCGTAGCGCCGGGAGAGGTCCTTCAAGCGGTGCTGGGCCTTGTTCAGCCGCGAAGCCAGGTCCATCAGCATCGGCTGGTCCACCACCGGGGAGAAGGCCGCCGTCTGCGCGCGCAGGGCTTCGAGGTCGCCCCGGCGCTCGTCGGCCACGCCCGAGAGGTGGTACCACACGCCGACCATCACCAGGGTCAGGACCAGGAACAGGGCGTAGACCGCGTTGCCCTGGCGCACCACCCGCTGCTCGCGGTCCTTGTCCTTATACGTCCGCAGCAGGTTGGGCGTGGAGACCCGGTCGCACAGGGCCAGGCCCGTGACCAGGTTCAGGGCCAGGCGGTCGGCCAGGGCCTCCGGCACGGACACGCCCGCCGCGGGCTCGGGGCCGGAGGCGATGGGATCGAGCAGGTCCGCCGGAATCTCCAGCTCGCGGGCCAGGGAGTCCAGCAGGTCGCGGTTGGAGCACAGGCTGCCGGAGAAGCACATATGCTCCACGCTCATGCCGACCTGCATCTCCGTGAAATACATGAAGGTCCGCTCCAACTGGCGGGCCAGGCGCTTGAGGGCGGCCCCAGCCATGCCCAGGACCTCCTGCGGGCTCAGCTCGGCGCCCACGGCGTCCTCGGCCAGGG
>CAYUIN010000265.1:0-4415 GCA_964444695.1 uncultured Desulfocurvus sp. | reverse complement strand
GGCTCGTCCAGGAGCATGAACTTGGGGTCCAGGATCAGGGCCCGGGCGATCTCCAGGCGGCGGCGCTCGCCGCCGGAGAGGTGCATGGCCTTCTGCCCGGCCAGCTTGGCGATGCCCAGTTCGGCCAGCAGGGCGTCGGCCTTGGCGGCCTGCTCCTGGCGCGAGAGCTTGGTGTTTTCCAGAATGATTTCCAGGTTTTCGCGCACGGTGAGCTTGCGGAACACCGAGCTTTCCTGGGGCAGGTAGGACAGGCCCAGGCGGGCCCGCTCGTGCAGCGGCAGGGAGCCCAGGTCCTCGCCGTCCAGCAGCACCTGGCCGCCGGACTGGCGCACCAGGCCCACCAGCATGTAGAAGGTCGTGGTCTTGCCCGCGCCGTTGGGGCCCAGCAGGCCCACCACCTCGCCCTGCTCCACGGACAGGGCGATGTCGTGCACCACCTCGCGCTGGCCGTAGCGCTTGTTCAGGCCGCTGGCGGAAAGGACCGCCATGCTACTGCCCCGCCGGGGTCATGAAGATGGCCTCGACCTGCTTGCCGCCGCCGCCCTCGACCTCGCTGCGGTTGTCCTTGAGATACAGGCGGATGACGCGGCCCGTGATGCGGTTGTCGCCGTCGTTCAGCTCGGGCTCGCCCTCCATCACCAGCACCCCGGGGGCCACCTGGTAGGTGGCGGTCTCGCAGGTCCCGGTCTTGCCCTCGCGCTCCAGGCGCACGGCGCCCTTGGCGACGATGGTCTCGATCTGCCCCGGGTCGCCGGAGGCCGCGCCGCCCTTGGCGCCCGGGGCGAAACGCACCGTCAGCGTGCGGGCCCAGATGCGCATGTCCGGACGCTGGACGTGGACCTTGCCCTCGAAGATCACGCTGCCGCCGTCCTGGGAGTAGCGCATCTTCTCGGAGGTGATCTTGGTCGGGACCTGGACGTCCGCCGCCGGGGCGGGCGCGGCGCACAGGGCCAGCAGGCTCAGGGTCAGCATCAAGGCCGCGAAACGTTTCACGGTTCCTACTCCTTGGCCCGGGCCGGGACCGGGCGCATGTCGCCCGTGACCCCGCCCTCGGCGGAAATGACGTTCGTATCGAGTTCCAACACGGCCCGGGGCGCCGTGAGCACCAGGCCGGGACGCATCATGCGCACCGAGCCCGTGAGCACGATGCGCCGGGCGGCGCCGTCGTAGTCCAGGCGATCGGCGGTGACGTGCGTCGGGCCGGTGAGGATGTCCACGTCCGGCCAGAGGCTGGCGGCGCCGGTCTCCTGGTTCACCTCGCCGTGCGGCGCGGTGACCTCCACGGTCCCGTTGCCCTCGCCCCCGGACCCATCCAGGTAATAGACCACGCGCGGATTGTCCACCTGGGCCGTGCCGCTGTCCTGCTGATAGCGCGCGCCGTCGGCCTTCAGGCGCCACTCGGTGCGCCCCCCGGCCCCGCGCGACAGCTCCACGCCGTGCATGGAGACGTCCACGTCCACGTCGGCCACGGCCCGGGCGGCCTGGATGGCGGCCTGCCGGGCGCTGTAGACCGACCACCCGGCCACGGCGGCCAGGGCGACGAGCCCGATGAGCATCCAGGGCAGCAGGCGCTTCATCGGTTGCGCCACTCCTGCCAGGAGGCGGTGAGGTCGCCCCGGGCGTCCAGGATGAAGCGGATGGCCTCGCGCACGGCGCCGTGCCCGCCCCGGGCCTTGGCGACCCAGGCCGCCAGGGCCAGGATCTCCGGCTGGGCGTCGGCCACGGCCATGGGCAGCCCCACGGCGGCCATGGGCCCGGCGTCCACCCAGTCGTCGCCCAGGTAGGCCATGTGCTCGTAGCCCAGGCCGCGGCGGGAGCGGATGCCCTCCAGCAGCGGAATCTTGGCCACGTGCCCGGCGTGGTACTCCTCGATGCCCAGCTCGCGCACGCGCTTCTCCACGGCCTTGGACTTCAGCCCCGTGATCACGGCGATCTCCAGCCCGCAGGACTGGGCGATCTTGATGCCCAGCCCGTCCTGCACGTTGAAGCGCTTGGAGATGTTGCCCTTGCTGTCGTAATACAGCCCGCCGTCGGTCAGCACGCCGTCCACGTCCAGCACCAGCAGGCGCACCGCGCGGGCCAGTTCGCGGGGGTCTCGCCTATCGTTCACGGCACACCGCCCACAATTTGAGCAGCCCGGCCAGCAGCCGTTCCAGGTCGTCCAGCGGCCAGGAGTTGGGCCCGTCGCACAGGGCCTTGTCCGGCTCGGGATGCGTTTCCAGGAACACCCCGTCCGCCCCGGCGGCGATGGCCGCCCGGGCCAGGGTCGGCACGAACTCGCGCTGCCCGCCGGAGCTGGTGCCCTGCCCGCCCGGCAGCTGCACGCTGTGCGTGGCGTCCATGACCACCGGGCAGCCCAGGGAGCGCATCACCGGGATGGAGCGCATGTCGACCACGAGGTTGTTGTAGCCGAAGCTGGCGCCGCGCTCCGTGAGCCAGACCGCCTCCCCGCCCGCCGCGCGCAGCTTGCCCACGGCGTTCTTCATGTCCCACGGGGCCACGAACTGGCCCTTCTTGACGTTGACCACGCGGCCCGTCTTCGCGGCGGCCACCAAGAGGTCCGTCTGGCGGCAGAGGAAGGCCGGGATCTGGATCACGTCGGCCACCTCGGCCACGGGGGCCGCCTGCTCGGGCAGGTGGATGTCCGTGACCACGGGCAGGCCCGTGGCGGCCTTGATCTCCGCCAGCAGCTCCAGGCCCTTGTCCAGGCCCGGGCCCCGGAAGCTGTCCAGGGAGGTCCGGTTGGCCTTGTCGAAGGAGCTCTTGAAGATGGCCGTAAAGCCCAGGCGCGAGGCGATCTCCGCCAGGCGCGTGCCCACGGCCAGGGCCACGTCGCGGCTCTCCAGGGCGCAGGGCCCGGCGATGACGAAAGGCCCCCGCTCCGAGCGGGCATACAGTTCCGAGGAAGTCACGCCCTACCCCTTCTTGGCCTTCTTCTTGCCGTACTTCTGGGCCTTGGACGCGCCGATGAACTCGCGGAACAACGGATGCGGCCGCATGGGATTGGACTTGAACTCCGGATGGAACTGGCAGCCCAGGAACCACGGATGATCGGAAATCTCCACGATCTCCACCAGTTCGCCGTCCGGCGAAAGCCCCGAGAAGGTCAGGCCCTTGTCCTGGAACATCTCGAAGTATTCCTTGTTGAACTCGTAGCGGTGACGGTGGCGCTCGTCGATCTTGTCCACGCAGTAGGCCTCGTGGGCGTGGGTCCCGTCCACCACCTGGCAGGGATAGGCGCCCAGGCGCATGGTGCCGCCCTTGTCGCAGGCCGCGTCGCGGACCTCCACCCGGCCCTTCTGGAAGTCGTACCACTCCTTCATCAGGTAGATCACCGGATGCGGGGTGTTCTGGTCGAACTCCTCGGAGTTGGCGCCGGACAGGCCGGCCACGTTGCGCGCGAATTCGATGACCGCGCACTGCATGCCCAGGCAGATGCCGAAGAACGGGATCTTGTTCTTGCGGGCGTGCTCGATGGCCTTGATCTTGCCTTCCACACCGCGCGAGCCGAAGCCGCCGGGCACCAGCACGCCGTCGCAGCCGTCCAGCAGCTTGGCCACGCTCTTGGCGTCGATCTCCTCGGAGTTGATGTAGCGCAGGTTGACCTTCACGCAGTTGGCCACGCCGCCGTGGACCAGCGCCTCGTGCAGGCTCTTGTAGGCCTCCTTGAGGTCCACGTACTTGCCGCAGATGCCGATGGTCACCTCGCCCTCGGGGTTGTCCAGGCGCCGCACCAGGTTCTGCCACGCCGAGAGGTCCGGATTCTTGGCGGGCAGCTTGAGCATGATGGCGACCTTCTGGTCCAGGCCCTCGTCGTAGAGCTTGAGCGGCACCTTGTAGATATTGTCCACGTCCACGGCGCAGAACACGGCGTCCTTGTCCACGTTGCAGAACAGGGCGATCTTGGCCTTCAGGGACTCGTCCAGGTCCACCTCCGAGCGGCAGACGATGATGTCCGGCTGGATGCCGATGGAGCGCAGCTCCTTGACGCTGTGCTGGGTGGGCTTGGTCTTGAGCTCGCCCGCCGTGGCGATGTAGGGCACCAGGGTGATGTGGATGTAGAGGACGTTCTCCTTGCCCAGGTCGGTGCGCAGCTGGCGGATGGCCTCCAGGAAGGGCAGGCCCTCGATGTCGCCCACGGTGCCGCCGATCTCGATGATGGACACGTCCAGCTTGTCGTCGGCCAGGGAGAGCACGGCGTTCTTGATCTCGTCGGTGACGTGGGGGATGATCTGCACCGTGCCGCCCAGGTAGTCGCCCCGGCGCTCCTTGGTGATGACCGAGTAGTAGATGCTGCCCGAGGTGTAGTTGTTGCGCTGGGACATGGGCTGGTCCAGGAAGCGCTCGTAGTGGCCCAGGTCCAGGTCGGTCTCGGCCCCGTCGTTGGTGACGTAGACCTCGCCGTGCTGAAAGGG
>CAYUIN010000264.1:0-4417 GCA_964444695.1 uncultured Desulfocurvus sp. | reverse complement strand
GGTCCACGCTGGACCCGGCGATGGACCCGGCGATGGCCAGGCCCTTGGACTCGAACTCGCGGGTCAGCCGGGCGCGCAGGTCCAGCGAGGCGTACAGCGAGGAGACCGTGGCGATGGCCCCGAAGGCCAGGATCATGAACAACAGCGCCTTCTTGAACAGCCGTGAGAGGTGGGGGATCACTGCTTCCACCTCCCGAAGGAGCCCAGGGGCACGAAACGCCCGTCCCGGACCACGGCGAAGTACACCCGCGACAGGGCCTGGTGCCGCCCGGGCCCGAAGCCCACGGGTTCGCCGATGCCCAGGTCCAGCCCGTCCATGGCCTCCAGCACCGGGCGGATGCGCGAGCGCCGCACGTCCGGGCCCATGCGCCGCAGGCATTCCACGGCCAGCCGGGCGTCCAGGTAGCCCTCGAAGGACACGAAGCTGTAGCGCGGCGGGCTGTAGTCGCCGGGGATCAGGCCCAGGCCCGGGCGCAGGGCCAGGGCGTCCATGGCCCCCCGGTACTCGCGCACGGCGGGCAGGGACAGGTCCTCGTAGCTGGGCACCACCTGGGAGCTGATCAGGCCCGTGGCGTAGTCCGTGCCGCTCTTGGCCCCGGCGTCTTGCAGCAGCTCCAGCATGTGTTCGGCCCCGGCGAAGGAGACGGTGGCCACGGGGGCCTTCAGCCCGGCCTCTCGGGCGTCGCGCACGAAGGCCGCGCAGGCCTCGGCCGTGGCGATGGCGATGACGGCGTCGGGATTGCGCCGGGCCAGGATCTCCACCTGGGGCCGCATGTCCGTGTCCATGCTCGCGCCCCGCTTGTAGGTGGCCTCGGCGGCGATGGTCATGTCGTAGTGCGTCAGGGCCCGGCGCACGCCGTCCCACCCGGCCCGGCCGAAGGCGTCGGCCTGGTGCAGCACGGCGATGCGCGTCCGCCCCTGGTGCACGAACCCGTCCACCAGGGCCCGGGTCTCGTCGAAATACGAGGCCCGCAGGTTGAATATCCACCGGGAGTAGGGCTCGCGGCGCAGGGGCTCGGCCCCGGTCAGCGGAAAGAGCAGGAACAGGTCGCTCGCGGCGTAGCGTTCCAGCAGGGGGATGATGCGGGTGGTGGTGGGCGTCCCCACGAAGCCGAACAGGGCGAAGACGTTCTTGTCCTCGGCCAGGGCGATGGTGTTCTCGATGGCCGGGCCCGGGGAGTAGAAGTCGTCCAGAGGCCGCAGGACCACGGGACGGCCGAGGACGCCGCCCGCGTCGTTGACCTCGCGCAGGCAGGCCGTGGCCCCGCGCAGCAGTTCCAGCCCCAGGCCCCGGGTCGGCCCGCTGAAGGCGGCGGACATGCCCAGGATGATCGGCGGCCCGGAGGGCGCCTGCCCGGCGACCGCGCCGCCGGGGGCCGCCGCCAGGGCGAGCGTCAGGGCAAGCAGCGGGGCGGTCAGCAGGGCGAAAACGGACGAAGCTGGGCGCATGGGGTCTCCGTTGAGGCAGGTTCGCACCCTTTTCTTAACAAAAGCGCAACAAATCCACAAATACATTGCGCAATTTGGGCGCATTTCCCGGGGTGCGGCGCGGTTTTCGCCCGGCGCGCACCCGCCCCGGGGCGCGGGGGCCGTCTCGCCTTTGGGGCCGGGCTGTGGTAGTGCGGCCCTTGGCCCGGCGCGCGCCGGGCGAGGGAGGACGCACGGCATGAACCGCAGGCGATTTCTGCGCACCCTGGCCCTGGCCGGGGCCGGGGCGCTGCTGGGGCCCCGGGCCTTTGCCGGGGACGGACGCACGCGCTGGCGCATGGCCCTGGCCTGGCCCAAGGAGCTGGCCCTGTACACCCGGGGCGTGTTCCAGTTCGCGCGCCAGGTCTCGCTGCTCACCGAGAGCCGCCTGGCCGTGGACGTGGCCGTGGCCCGGCCCGGGACCACGCCCGCCGAGGCCGTGGCCATGGTCCGGCGCGGCGAGGTCCACTGCGCGCACTGCTTCGCCTCGGCCCTGGACGGCGGCCCGGCCCTGGACTGGTTCGACGCCGTGCCCTTCGGCCTGGGCCCGCTGGGCACCAGCGCCTGGCTGTACCACATGGACGGGCTGGACCTGCTCAAGCAGGCCGCGCTGCCCCTGGGCCTCTACGCCCGGCCCCTGGGCGACGCCGGGCCCGGGCCGCTGGGCTGGGCCCGCCGCCCGCTGGACGGGCCCCGGGCCCTGGACGGGCTGCGCCTCACGGCCCACGGGCAGGCCGCGCGGGTCCTGACCCTGGCCGGGGCCGCGCCCCGGGCCGAGGACGAGGGCGACGGCACGGCGCTGCTCACGGCCCTGCGCGACGGGAGCCTGGACGCCGCCTCCTGGCACGGCCCGCACCACGAGGCGGCCCTGGGCCTGCCGAACGCCGCGCCCCACGGCACGGGCCCGGCCTGGCACGCCCCGTCGCGGCGGATGATGCTCTTCGTGGACCGGGGCGCCTACGAGGCCCTGCCCGCCATCGTGCGCAAGATTTTCGACGCCGTGGCCGAGCAGGCCGACTACGCCCTGACCGCCTCGGTGGCGGCGGCCAACGCCCGGGCCCTGGCCGGGCTGGCCGGGGCGGGACGCGCCGTGCGGCCCCAGGACCCGGCGCTGACGGCCCGCCTGGCCGCGCACGCCGCCGCCGTGTCCGCCGAGGCCGCTGCGGCCGACCCGCTGGCGGCCCGGGTGCGGGCCTCCTACGAGACAGCGCGCGGGGCCCTGGGCCGCCTGGGCGCCCTGGGCGGTGATTTTCTGTAAGCAATTCGACACAGTGGAGGCAGACTGATGCAGAGCGCAAGCGGCCGCGAGGGCGGCCTGTCCATCGTGGTCCTGGACGGCCACGTGCTGAGCCCCGGGGACAACCCCTGGGACGAGGTGGCGGCCCTGGGCCGGCTCACGGTGCACGAGCGCACCGCCCCGGACGAGGTCGTGGCCCGCGCCCAGGGCGCGGACGTGGTGCTGACCAACAAGGTCCGCCTGGACGCGGCGGCCTTCGCCGCCCTGCCGGACCTGAAGCTGGTCTCCGTGCTGGCCACGGGCTACGACGTGGTGGACCTGGACGCGGCCCGGGCCCACGGGGTCGTGGTCAGCAACGTGCCCGGCTACGGCACCACCTCCGTGGCCCAGTACGTGTTCGCGCTGATCCTGGAATGCTGCCACCGCGCGGCCGCCCACGACGCCGCCGTCAAGGCCGGGCGCTGGGCCGCCGGGCCGGACTGGTGCTTCTGGCTCAGCCCGCAGATGGAACTGGCGGGCAAGACCATGGGCGTGGTCGGCCTGGGCGGCATCGGGCGGCGCGTGGCGGACCTGGCCCACGCCTTCGGGATGCGCGTGCTGGCCCACGTGCCGCGCCCCAAGCCCGCGCCGGACTGGGAGCCCTTCGCCTTCGCGGACCTCGAGGAGCTTTTCGAGCACAGCGACGTCATCAGCCTGCACTGCCCGCTGACGCCGGACAACGGGGGCTTCGTGAACGCCGCGCTGCTCTCGCGCATGCGCCCCGGCTCGGTCCTGGTGAACACCGCGCGCGGGGCGCTGATCAACGAGGCGGACCTGGCCGAGGCCCTGCGCAACGGCCCGCTGCGCGCGGCGGCCCTGGACGTGGTGACCCGCGAGCCCATCGCCCCGGACCATCCCTTCCTGGCCCTGGACAATTGCCTGCTGACCCCGCACATGGCCTGGGCCTCCCTGGAGGCCCGCTCGCGGCTGATGGCCCAGACGGCGGCCAACATCCGGGCCTTCCTGGACGGCGCCCCGGTCAACGTGGTCTCCTGATTCCCGCGCCGCGCAGCGCACCACAAGGCCCCGCGCTTGCGGCGCGGGGCCTTTGTCATGCCCGTGCGCAGGCGCGGCGGGACGCAGGGCATGCGGCGGCGCGGCCCGCGAGGGGCGGCGCCTGCCGGTCCGGCAAGGGGCGGCGGGATCAGAAGCCCAGGCGGGCCAGTTCGGCGGCGGCGGCGGGATATTCCGGCAGGCCGCGCATCTCCGTTTCCAGGGCGGCCCGGAAGTGGCGCACCGCCTGCACCGGCTGGCCTGCCAGCAACAGCGCCTGCCCGGCCACGAAGCGGGCCTCGCAGCGCCGGGCCGGGTCCTTGCCCGCGGCGGCCACGGCGTCCTGCACGGAGGTCTTGCCGTCCAGCAGGCGCAGCAGCGGACAGGGCCAGACCCCGGCGGAGCAGGGCGCGGAGGCGGGCGCGGGCAGCTCCGCCCGCAGTCGCGCCAGGCGCAGCCAGACCGTGGCCAGGCCCGAGGGCGGCCCCAGGCGCTCGCGCTGCACCAGGTCCTCGGCGGCCAGGGCGTAGTCCCCGGCCATGAACCGGACCCGGCCCCGCAGGTCCAGGGCCTCGGCGCGCTCGGCGCCGTCCGGGCCGGTGTGCAGCAGGGCGGTCAGGTCGTCCTCGGCGTCCTGCGCGCGGCCCAGGAGCAGCAGGGCCCGGGCCCGGCCCAGCAAGG
>CAYUIN010000263.1:0-4417 GCA_964444695.1 uncultured Desulfocurvus sp. | reverse complement strand
GCCTGCTTGATGCCCTGGATGATGCGCCCGGGCATGGCCCCGATGTAGGTCCGCCTGTGGCCGCGGATCTCGGCCTCGTCGCGCATCCCGCCCAGGGACATGCGGTGGAATTTGCGCCCCAGGGCCCGGGCGATGGAGCGCCCCAAGGAGGTCTTGCCCACGCCGGGAGGCCCCACGAAGCACAGGATGGGCCCCTTCATCTTGGGGTTCAGCTTGCGCACCGAGAGGTATTCGAGGATCCGCTCCTTGACCTTTTCCAGGTCGTAGTGGTCCTCGTTCAGGATGTCCTGGGCCTTCTTGATGTCCAGCCGGTCGCGGGACTGCCTGTTCCAGGGCAGGTCCACGATCCAGTCCAGGTAGGTGCGGATCACCGTGGCCTCGGAGGAGTCCTGGTGCATGCCCGCCAGGCGCGCCACCTGCTTCTCGGCCTCCTTCATGACCTCGGCGGGCGGGTCGGCCTTTTCCAGGGCGGCCAGCAGCTCCTCGATCTCCTCGGCGTCGTCGCCGGTGTCGCCCAGCTCGCGGCGGATGGCCTTCATCTGCTCGCGCAGGAAGAAGTCCTTCTGGGCCTTGTCCATGCCCTCCTTGGCCATGGACTGGATCTTGGCCTGCATGCCCGCGACCTCGACCTCCTTGGCCAGCTGGGCGTTGACCAGCCGCAGCCGCTCGATGGGGTCCTCGCAGGCCAGGATGGCCTGGGCGTCGACGACCTTCATCCGCAGGTTGGAGGCCACCAGGTCCGCCAGGCGGCCCGGCTCGTCCACGCTGGAGAGCACGCCGATGATGTCCGGCGAGGACATGCCCCGCAGGTTCATGATCTGCTCGCTCTGCTCCTTGGCGGCGCGGATCAGGGCCTCGTGCTCGCTGGTGGGCTCGCCCACCTCGCGCTCGTCGATCAGCTCGATGCGCGCGCCGAGGGCGCCCTGCTCGGTCTCGGGAAATTCCAGCACCCGCGCCCGGGACACGCCCTGGACCAGGATCTTCAGGCGTCCGTCGGGCATCTTGAGCATGCGCATGATCAGGCCCACGGTGCCGACCTGGTACAGGTCGTCGGTGGCGGGCTCGTCCACGCGCTCGTCCTTCTGGGTCAGGATCAGGATGTGCCTGTCCCCGGCCAGGGCGGCCTCCACGGCGGCCACGGACTTTTCGCGCCCCACGAACAGGGGCAGGATCATGTAGTTGAAGACGACGATGTCGCGCACCGGCAGCACCGGCAGCTCGGTGGGGATCTTGGACTTGCGGGAGCCGTTCCCGCCGTCCTGGCCCTCGTCGTCGTCCCCAAGGATCAGGATGTTGCTCAGGGTATCGTCACTCATGCGGGTGTTTCCTTTGCGGCCTGCCTGGCCGCGAAGCGCGCGCACGACCGGATACCGGGGTCGGCCCCGGTGTCCGGCCGTGCAGGCTCGATTGGCCCCGTGCGCGGCGGGGCGGGTCGCTGTCGGGTGCGGCGTTGGCCGCGCCGGTCAGGACCGGAGTTCGAACAGCTCGTGCGTCTTGTCGTAGTCGATCCACTTGGAGCGGACGTCGTCCACCCGCGAGAGCGTGGAGCCGGTCAGCAGGCGGGTGCGCAGTTCCTCCACGGCCTTCTCGTCGCCTTGGGCCAGCACCTCCACGGTGCCGTCCGCCAGGTTGCGGATCCAGCCGCCGACGCCCAGGCTGGCGGCCTGTTCGGCCACCCAGGATCGGAAGGCGACGCCCTGGACCTTGCCGGTCACGATGCTTTGCAAACTGCGAATCATGGCTCTCCTCCTGTGCTGTGTTGGAGTTCCTTCGCGTCAGTCGAGCAGCCCGCCGGTTCTGAAGCTGAAGTGCCCGCCTTCGGCCACGATCACGTGGTCCAGCAGGCGGATGCCCATGGTCCGGGCCGCCTCGGCGACCCGCGCGGTGAACGCCCTGTCCTCGCGGCTGGGCTCCGTACCGCCCCCGGGGTGGTTGTGCACCAGCACGACTCCCTGGGCCTGGAACCGGATGGCCGTGTGCATCACGTCGCGCACGTAGACCGCGATCTGGTCCACCGTGCCCCGGGCCAGGGGTTCCCAGCCCACCAGGCGGTTCTTGGCGTCCACCAGGGCCACCCAGAATTCCTCCGTGGGCTTGTCGGCCAGGCGGGCCATGGCCATGGCCGCCACGGCCTCGGGGCTGTCCAGCACGAGCTTTTCGTGCAGCGGGCTTTCGGACAGCCGGGCCCACGTTTCGCGCCACAGGGTCCAGAAGGTCGCCAGGCCCGGGCCGAATCCCGGAACCCGGAGCAGGTCCTCGTCGCGCGCGGCGAACACGCCCCGCAGGGTGCCGAAGCGTTGCAGAAGCTCCTTGGCCAGGGGCTTCGTGTCCCTGCGCAGCAGCGCGTATCCGAGCAGCAGTTCCAGGACTTCGTAGTCCGCCAGCTGGCGCGGTTCGCGGCTCAGGCGCTGGCGAAGCCGCTGTCTGTGGCCCAGATAGTGCGGTTCATCATTCATATTACCACTCCGACAGGCGCTGGCAAGGGGGTTTTGCGTCGAAACCCGGCGAAATGCGGGCCAAATTCGAGCGTAACCGCTCGGGTGGCGGCTTTCAACGGGAAAATGGAGGGTGCTTGCGGCCCTAGGCCCGGCGTTTGGGGCGCAAAGCGGCGTGCAGGCCGCCCACCAGGGCCTCGAAGGCCTGCTCCGGGCTGCGCTGGCCGGACTTGACGCCGAACTCGGCCTCCAGGGCCAGGTCCCAGATCCGGGAGACCCCGGCGCTGCCGATGCGCTTGGCCAGGGCCGTCTTGGCCGACCGGGTGTTCTGCGGCATCCAGGAGGACGGCGTCTCGCCCGCGGCCAGCTCCCAGAGCTGGCGGGCGTCGCGTTGCAACAGCGCGAGGAAGGCGAAGAAGATGTCGTCCGTGGAGCTGACCTGGCGGTTGTCCATGATCCGCTGCCAGACCTCCTGGGTCCGCGTGCCGTCCACGGCGGAGGCCAGGAAGGAGAAGAGGTCCATCTCCGCCTGGAAGGACACGGCGCCCAGGTGCTCGCGGGTCACCGCGCGGGACTCCCCGGCGGCCAGGGCCAGCTTGTCCAGCTCGTTCTTGGCGCCCAGGGCGTCCTGCGGCAGGGCCTCGCACAGGGCGCGCTCCACGCCCGGGCCCAGGGTCAGCCCGCGCGCGGCCGCGAAGGAGCGCACGTAGTCCGTCATGCCCCGGGCCGTGAGCCCCGGGGAGGTCCAGACCCAGCCGCGCTTGTCCGCCACGGGCCAGAACTTGGTCTTGGTCAGGATGGCCGGGGGCTTGGGCCCGCCCTTCTTGTCGGCCTCGGCCTCCAGGCAGAACACCGGCCAGATGGAGGCGTTGAAGCTGCCCAGCAGCGGGGTCAGCTTGTCCCAGGTGTCCTTGAGGAACTTGTGGGCCCGGCGCACGACCACCAGGCGCGGGGTGCCCATCAGGTCGGGGATGGAGAGGTCGGACCAGAAGGAGCCGGGCAGCTCCTCGTCGCCCCAGTGGACCCGGCGTTCCCAGGTCTTGCCCTCGCCGTGCTCGGCCGTCAGCGCCTCCAGGCGCTGACGGATCAGCTCCGGGTCCGGGCAGATCAGGAAATTGAAGCCGGGGCGGGGCATTCGGGCTCCGGGGGCTGGGGCGGGTCCCGGCGGGCGGGGCGCGCCGGTTCTAGTAGGCCTGGCCCAGGCGGTCCACCAGGCGGCGCACGGCGATGTCCAGCACGGCGTCCTCGGCCTCGGCCTTGGCGTCGCCGGAGAAGGACTGGCTGTAGCCCACGTGGTCCGCGCCCCAGATGCGCGAGCCGTCCGCGCGGCGCACGATGGTCGCCGAAAGGTCGATGCTGGCCGTGGACTTGATGGTCTCGTCGTCGGCGCCG
This sequence comes from uncultured Desulfocurvus sp., assembly GCA_964444695.1. Lineage (GTDB taxonomy): Bacteria > Desulfobacterota > Desulfovibrionia > Desulfovibrionales > Desulfovibrionaceae > Desulfocurvus. The sequence continues at coordinate 590 of CAYUIN010000263.1, read as the reverse complement.
GTGAGCGAGGTCTGGGAGGTGAAGCGGTTCACCTTGAGGTCCACGTAGGCCGTGGCCTGCTCGCGGCCGACCCACAGCACGCGGGCCCGGCGGGTCAGCTCGTCGCGCAGGGCGGTGCGCAGCCGGGCCTCGAGGTCCGGGTTCATGGTCGGGTTCTCCACGCTGCGCAGGTACAGGTCGCGGTACTCCTCGGGCAGCTTGAGCGGCGCCTCGCGGTCCGAGGCGGCGCGGTAGCCCGAGCAGGATGCGGCCACGAGGGCCAGGACCAGTACCGCCACAAGGCGCGAAGCGCTGCGCATGACTCTACCCCACGACGACGTTGACGAGTTTTCCGGGCACGTAGACGACCTTGCGGACCGTCTTGCCCTCCATGTGCTTGACCACGTTGGCCTCGTTCAGGGCCCGCTCCTCGACGATCTTCTGGTCGGCCTCGGCGGGCAGGTTGACCCGCCCGCGCACCTTGCCGTTGACCTGGACCACCACGGTGATCTCGTCCACGGCCAGGGCGGCTTCGTCGTACTGGGGCCAGGGCTCCACGGTCAGCAGCGTGGCGTATCCCATGCGCTGCCACAGCTCCTCGCAGACGTGCG
>CAYUIN010000262.1:3060-4419 GCA_964444695.1 uncultured Desulfocurvus sp. | reverse complement strand
CGCGAGCCCTCCGCCGAGGTCGATGACGTACAGGTCCAGGGGCAGCGGGGCCTCGATGCGCCGCGAGGCGCCCTCGCGGTCCGAGGCGGCGTCGCCCCAGCGGAACAGCTCGTCGTAGCAGCGCTCGTGGGCGTAGCGCATCACGTCGTGCACCGTGCGGCACCCGGCCGGGGAGAACTCCGGCGCGCCCGGGTCCGTAAGATGCAGCGGCGTGACCAGGGCGGCCAGGCGCCGCAGGGCCTCATGCACCTGCGTGCCGCGCAGCGAGCCCGCGCCGCGCCCGCTCGGGCCTTGTGCGCCCGCCACCCGGCCCCGGTAGACCCGCCCGCCCGCGCCGTCCACGGTGATTTCCATCCCCGGGGCCAGGGCCTCCAGGGCGCCGGGCAGGTTGAACACGGCGGGCACGCCGAATTCGCGCGTCAGCGAGGCCATGTGCCCGGTGACGCTGCCCGCCTCGGCCACCACGGCCGCCGCGCGGGGCAGCGCGGCCACGTATTTGGGCGAGGAATGCCGGGCCACCAGCACCGCGCCGTCGGGAAAATCCGCCACGTCGTCCGGGCCCAGGACGTGGTGCGCCGGGCCGCAGCCCAGGCCGGGACAGGCCGTGTCCCCGCCGCCGAGCAGGACCTCGGCCCCCGGCGGGGGCGGGACCGCGCTCGCGCCGCCCACGGCCCGCAGCGGCCGGGCCTGGAGGATGTACAGCGCCCCGCCCTGGTCCACGGCCCATTCCACGTCCTGCGGGCAGCCGAAGTGCCGCTCCAGGTCCATGACCAGCCCGGCCAGGCGCCGGGCCGTGGCCTCGTCCAGGCACAGGGCCCGGGCCTGCCCTGGCGGCACGGCGACCTCGCGCAGCCGCCCCCGGGGGCCGGTCTCCTGGCGCACGGGCTTGTCTCCGGCACGGGCGCCGAGCAGGGCCTGCTCCCCGTCGCGTTCCAACAGGTATTCGTCGGGCCGCACCACGCCGTCCACGGCGTAGGTGCCCAGGCCCCACACGGCGTTGATCAGCACCGCCCGCGAGTCCGGGTCCACGGGGTGGCGCGAGTAGGCCACGCCGCTGACGCGCGAATCGACCATCGCCAGGCAGCCCACGGCCATGGCCAGGTCGCCTTCCCCCACGCCCTTGTGCAGGCGGTAGGCGATGGCCCTGGGGGTGAACAGGCTGGCCAGCACGCGCTTGTAGTTCGCCTCCACCTCGGCGCGCGGCACGCCGAGCACCGTCAGGTATTGCCCGGCGAAGGACAGCTCGCCGTCCTCGCCGATGGCGCTGGAGCGCAGGGCCAACAGCGGCTCGCGGCCCAGGTGCGCCGCCAGGGCGGCGCAGGCCTGATCCAGGGCGCGGCCGAGTTCCTCCGGCAGCGG
>CAYUIN010000262.1:0-3050 GCA_964444695.1 uncultured Desulfocurvus sp. | reverse complement strand
CCTCGCTCACGCGCCGGGCGCTGTCAGGGTCCGCGGGGTCCAGGTCCATCTTGGCCCGGCGCACCACGGCCTGGAGCCCGGCCTCGGCCGTGAACAGCTCGTAGGCCGCCGTGGTCACGGCGAAACCGGGCGGCACCGGCGCCCCGGCCGGGCCAGTCAGCTCGCCCAGGTTGGCGCTCTTGCCGCCCACCCAGTCCACCATCTCGCGGCGGACCTCGGCGTAGGGCAGCACCAGGTGCGGGCAGGTCTCGCCGCGCCGGGCCTCGGCCAGGTCGCGGATCCTGTCCCGCAGGCCGTCCATCACGGCGGCCAGCCCCGGGTAGGCCCCGCCGGAGAGGCGGTTCAGCCCGTGGACCACCCGCGCGCCGTGGAACGCCGTGCGCGAGGCCCGCGAGCGGACCCAGGCCATGCCGAAGACCTCGCCCGAGTCCAGCATCCGTTCCAGCTCGGCGATCAGCGTCAGCAGCTCGGAGTTGGATTCGAGCAGCTCCTTGAAACCCTCGTAGCGTTCCCGGAACGACTGCCCCGGTTCCGCCCGGCGGGCCCGGGCCCGCCCGCGCAGCGCGCGCCGTATGAGGTCCAGCATCGAGCGTCCGGCCGTCAGGCCACGATGTATTTGGTTGCCGGGCCGCGCCCGGTGCGTTCCAGCAGGCCCTTCTTGACCATGTCCTGCAGGTCGTAGACCGCCGTGCGCGCGGACTGTCCGCCGCCCACGAGGTCCTGGTATCCCTGCCGCGTGATCTCGCCGCGCCGCACGATCTCCGGGAAGGCCCGGCGCTGGCGGTCGTTCAGCTGGGCCGGGGCGCCGGGACGCTGGGGCGAGTGGCGCTGGGGCGGGGCCTCGGCGCCGGGCGCGGGCGCGGCGGCCTGGGCCTCGGGCTCCTGCCGGGGCAGGTCGCGGTCCAGGACGTAGGCCGGTTCGTCCACGTAGCCCGCGTCCTCCACCACCTCCAGCGGCGTGCGGCACTCCTGCTCCAGGCGGATGTCCGCCGCCTGGATCAGGTCGCCCTCGGCCATGACCACGGCCCGGGTGATGGCGTGCACCAGCTCGCGGATGTTTCCCGGCCAGTGGTAGCCGCGCAGCTTCTCCATGGCCCCGCGCGACAGGCCCAGGCCGCGCCTGCCGACCATCTGCTCGGCCTGGCGCAGGTAGTGCAGCGTCAGCACCGGGATGCTCTCCAGGTGCTCGCGCAGCGGCGGGGTCTGCACGGTGACGACCTTCAGCCGGAAGTAGAGGTCCTCGCGGAAGCGGTCCTGGGCGATGAGCGCGGCCAGGTCGGCGTTGGTGGCGGCGATGAGCCGCACGTCCACCACGATCTCCTTGTCGCTGCCCAGGGGCTTGACCCGCCGCTCGGCGATGGCCCGGAGCAGCGCCTGCTGAACCTTGGGCGAGGCGGCCTGGATCTCGTCCAGGAACAGCGTCCCGCCCTCGGCCTCCAGGAAGGCGCCCTTGCGGTCGGTCTTGGAGTCCGTGAACGCGCCGCGCACGTGGCCGAAGAGGGTGTCCAGCAGCAGGTTCTCGTCCAGCGCGCCGCAGTTGATGCACACCAGGGGCCCGGCCGCGCGGGGGCTGTTGGCGTGCACGGCCTCGGCGGCCAGCTGCTTGCCGGTGCCCGTCTCGCCGACGATGAGCACGTCCACCCCGGCGTGGGAGGCCTTGAGGATGTCCGTCTTGAGCTGCACGATCTTCGGCCCCAGGCCGATGATCTGCGGAATCAGTTCCAGGCCCGGGGGGCCCGCCGGGGGCACCTCGCGCTCGATGTCCGCCCGCTCCTGCATGGTGTAGCGCCGCAGGCTCTGCTCGCGGGCCGAAAGCTCGGCGTGCTGCTGGCCGATGATGTCGATCATGTCGTTGATGGCCCCGGTGAGCTGGGCCGTCTCGTAGCCCGCCGGGTGCAGGTCGATGCGCCGGATGCGGCCCGTGGTCTTGAACTCGCCCACCATCTCCGAGAGGCGGTGGATGGGCCGGGTCACGATGCGCGAGGCCAGGTAGATGATGGCCGCCACCAGGGCGATGGAGGCCAGGGTGATCACGAACAGGGCGTCCAGGTGGCGGTAGCCTGCGGCCACGGTGAGCTTGCTGCGGTCCACGAAGGCCACGCCCCAGACCACGCTGGGCACCTTGCCCGGCGCGGAGCTGAACAGCACCGGCGCGTAGGACAGGAAATACTGCTTCCCGTCGCTGCCGCCGCCCGCCCCGCCCTGCACGCGGAGCAGCCCGGCCTCGCCGTCCCGGGCGGCGGCGATCATCCGCCAGAACAGGGCGTCGCCCGCCGCGGGGCGGAAGGCGCATTCCAGGCCCGGGCGGCCCAGGGTGCCGTCCATGCCCGAGCGGGCCAGATAGGTGGACAGGGGCGGCGCCTGCTGGTCCACGGACTCGGACTGGAAGAGCATCCAGCCCTCCAGGTCGAAGACGTAGGTGAAGCGCACCTCGTCGCTGCGGGGGTAAGCCCACAGCGGGGATTTGGGCGAATTGTACAAGGACAGGATGTCGCGCACGCGGCGCACGTCCAGGCCCAGGACGAGGTAGCCCGGGCGGCCGTCGCCGTCGGGGTCGCAGGGCGTGACCAGGCGCACCAGGTGCGAGGTCAGGCGCAGGCCCGCGTTGCCCGAGGTGGGGAAGGGATGCTCGGCCAGGACCAGCGGCGTGAGCAGCACCTCGCCCGGGGCCAGCCCGGCGGCGTCCTTGAACAGCCCGAACGGACTGGGGGTCACGGCCTGGATTTTTTCCTGCGGCACGCGGACCACGACCCCGCCCTCGGCCACGAAGACCTCGGAGCCGCCGTCCTCGGGCGAAAGATAGGCCAGTTCACGATAGGCCAGGCCTCCGTCCGCCACCTTCCGCGCAAGAAAATCACGCAAAGCTTCGGGATTTCCCGCATCGCGCGAGACATAGAGCAGGTCCTGGCGGCACTGATCCAGCAAAGCGGAGATCTCGTGGGCCACGGCCTTGGTCTGCACCCGCACCGTCCGTTCCAGGGCGATGTCGATGAATTCGTACGACACCCGGTAGCTGACCCAGCCCGCGACCATCAGGATCAGGACCAGCG
>CAYUIN010000261.1:0-4458 GCA_964444695.1 uncultured Desulfocurvus sp. | reverse complement strand
TGTCGAGGTCCACGTTGTCCTCGCCGTGGATGATGCGGTGCTTGAAGCCCTTGATCAGCTCGGGGCCGAAGCCCTCGGCATCGAAGACCGAAGGCATGTGCCCCCGGCCGGTGCGGGTCATCTTGCCCCGGGCGTCGCGGTTCAGCGCGGCCTGAAGGTTCTGCTCGAATTCCAGGCGTTGGGCCTTGTACTTTGGCGTGGTGATGTTCGCCAGGTTGCTCATGACGACATTTTGACGTGCCAGACGCATGTCCAGCACCTTGCCGGTGAGCAGTATGTTCGAGTCGAAAAGGGTTCTCATGCCCGTCCTCCTTGGCTTCGCGGCCTTTTTCCGGCGCTTGCGGCCCCCGCTCGGGGCGCCGCCCGCCGGTCCGGCGCACTCGCTTTTCAGCAACCCTTGTGCCAACCCGGAAAAAAATGCCCGCCCCGCCCCGGGCCGCTGCGGCCCAAAAACAGGAAAACCCTTGCCCCACAAAGCTAAACTCCCAAAACCCCGCACCCGGAACAAATGCCCACTGCGCCCCCGGCCGCCCGCCAGGCAGCGCCCCGCCGCCCGAAAACCAACGCCCCGCACAGCCCCGCACAGCCCGGGCGTCGGAATTGTGGCCCCCCGCCGCCGCCACGGGCCGCCCGCGGCGCAAGACCCCGCCCCATACGCGCGGGCGCGTCATCCCTATAAAGGCCCGCCCACGGCAGGCGGAATTGGCACATGGTTTGCTTACGAGTCTTCGCCCGGAGGCAGGGGAGCCTCGCGGGAGGAAATTCACTGTTGGCCCGATATTTGAAAGGACTTCTGCAATCGGGCCCCCATTGGCCCCGAATTTCCCACTGTGGAGGGGAATCATGAGCAACCATCTGGATTACGAAATCAACAAGGAACTTGGAGAGTGCTACCTCTTCATGGGTGACCTGGAAAAGGCCGAGGAATACTACGCCAAGGCCGCCAGCTCCAACGGCATCCACCCCGATCCCTACCTGGGCCTGGCGACCATCGCCGTCCAGAAGGGCGACCTGGACAGGGCCCACGTCCTGTACAGCAAGGCCGCCGCCATCGCGCCCGGCGACAAGTCGCTGGCGGGCATGGCCCTGGTGGAGATGGAGACCAACCGCCAGGACGCCGCCTTCGATCATTTTTCCCAGGCCCTGGAACACAACCCCGAGAACATGGTGGCCATCTACATGATGATCCAGCTCGGCCACGTGCTGAACCGTCTCGCGGAAGTCGTTCCCCACATGGAGAACTACCTGGCCATCGACCCGCTCAAGCACGATGTCCGGTACTCCCTGGCGGGCTGCCTGGCCTGCCTCGACAAGCCCGTTGAGGCCGCCGAGCAGTTGGAGCGCATCCTGGAGTCCGAGCCGGAACACGAGTCCGCCCGCGAACTCCTGGACCAGATTCGGTCGTAAGGCCCCCCGGCGCGGCAGGCGACGGCCACACGGCCGACCCGAGCCCGCCGCCAGGCGCCACGCGTCCAGAAATCTCCCCTCCCCAACTTGGTTCCCCAGCCCCGACGAGAGCTGCCGGGGCTGGGGTGCCAAGTCCCGGCATCCCAGCGGGGAGGCCCGCTCCCGCCTTGCCTATTCGCACGGAATTTGGCACACACCGCAGAAAAGAGAGGTGTGTGCATGGACCTGTTGCCTATCCGGCGCGCCATCCTGAGCGTGACCGACAAATCCGGACTCGTTGAATTCGCGGCCTTCCTCGCCGAGGGCGGCGTCGAGCTGTTCTCCACCGGCGGGACCCGCAAGAAACTCCTGGAAGCGGGCCTCAAGGTCGCCTCCGTGTCCGAAGTCACCGGCTTCCCCGAAATCATGGGCGGCCGCGTCAAGACCCTGCACCCGCACATCCACGCGGGCATCCTGGCCGACAAGGACAACCCCGAACACATGCAGACCCTGGCCGACCTGGGCCTTGAGCCCTTCGACCTGCTGTGCGTGAACCTCTACGACTTCGCCCACGCCGCGTCCCAAGGCCTGGACCTGAAGGCCGCCGTGGAACAGATCGACATCGGCGGGCCCTGCATGCTGCGCGCCTCGGCCAAGAACTTCCACTCCATGCTCGTCGTGCCCGGCACCAACCACTACCCGCGCGTCATGGAAGAACTGAAAGCCAACGGCATGAAGGCCCCCCTGCCCCTGCGCAAGGACCTGGCCTGCGAAACCTTCGCCAAGACCAGCGAATACGACGCCATGATCACCAGCTACCTCGGCAGCAGGGACGCCTAGCACCACCCATCCCGCCCCGGGGCCGCACCGCGCGGCCCCCGGGCAAAACACCACCCACTCCACCCCGGAGAGACCGCCATAGCGTCCAAAGTCCAGGGCAATACACAGGGCCTCAAGCCCAGCCAGATGAAGAGCCTCGCCCGGCTCTATACCCGCCGCTTCCCCGCCGTGGGCGGCCTGTCCCCCGATCAGGCCCGCGAACTCGCCATGCTCAGCGCCGATACCGGCCGCCAGATCGGACTGCTCGTCGACCGACAAGGCAAACCCGAACTCGTCCTCGTGGGCGACGCACAGGGCATCTACATCCCCGAACTGCCCCGCGCCCGCCGCTTCGCCGGACGACTGCGCGGACTGCGACTCGTCCATACCCACCTCAACGACGAGCCCCTGTCACAGGAAGACCTCATGGATATGGTCTTCCTGCGCCTGGACGGCGTGCTGGCCCTGACCACCGACTCCCACGGCACCCCCGGCAACGCCTACTACGCACACCTCAACCCCCCAGGACCCGGCGCCGCGCCCTACGCCGTCCACGGCCCCATTCCCCACCACCGCCTGGACGTCGACTTCGGCGCCCAGATCGAGGCCATCGAAGACGAACTCGCACGCTCCGGCGTCACCCTCTCCGAAGACGGCACCGCCTCCGGCGACGACTCCCGCGCCATCCTCGTCTCCGTCTCCACAGACCCGCGACCGCTCCAGGAAATCCACCTCCAGGAACTCGCCGCACTGGCCAAGACCGCCGGACTCGACAGCGCAGGCACCGCCATCCAACGCATCCGCGAGACCAACCCCAAAACCATCATGGGCAAAGGCAAACTCGCCGAACTCGAAGTCCAGGCCCTGCAAGCCAACGCGGGCATCATCCTCTTCGACCAGGAACTCACCTCCGCACAGATGCGCAACCTGGCCCGGATCACCGAACGCAAGATCCTCGACCGCACGCAACTCATCCTCGACATCTTCGCCCAACACGCCACCACACAGTCCGGCAAACTCCAGGTCGAAATGGCCCAGCTCCAATACACACTGCCCCGACTCGTCGGCAAAAACCGCGCCCTGTCCCGGCTCATGGGCGGCATCGGCGGACGCGGCCCCGGCGAAACCAAACTCGAAATCGACCGCCGCCGCGTGCGCGAACGCATCACCCGCATCAAAAAGGAGCTCGCCAACCTGCGCAAACGACGCGGCGCCACCCGCGCCCGCCGCGCACAGGCCGGACTCCCCGTCGCCGCCCTCGTCGGCTACACCAACGCAGGCAAATCCACCCTGCTCAATACCCTCACACGCTCCAAGGTCCTGGCCCAAAACAAACTCTTCGCCACCCTCGACCCCACAACCCGCCGCCTGCGCTTCCCCCAGGACCACGAACTCATCCTCACCGATACCGTCGGCTTCATCCGACACCTGCCCAGCGAACTGCGCGAAGCCTTCCAGGCCACACTCGAAGAACTCGAAGCCGCCGACCTGCTCATCCACGTCGCCGACGCCTCACACCCCGAACTCGATACCCATATCTCCGCCGTCTCCTCCATCCTCCAAGACATGAACCTCAACCACATCCCCCAAATCCTCGCCCTCAACAAATGGGACGCCACCAACCCCGAACTCGCCATACAACTCACCAACGCCTACCCCGAAGCCGTGCCCATCAGCGCCCGCGACCGCTCCACCCTGCGGCCCCTCGTCGGGGCCATCATCAGTCAGGCCTTCCCCGGATGGAGCTACATCAGCCCCGAGGAAGGCGACGAGATTTTCGGCTGAGGTGGTGCCTGGCGTTAGGCACCGGCCTCCGGCGGCTTAAGGGCTTTCGCCCTTAAGAATCCCGAGATTGGGGAAGGGGTTTTGAGGGGAGGACGGCGAGGGGCGGCGCTCTTTCCGCTATGCAGCGTTGCGCGCCGTGTTCCACCTCGCTCGTGGATGGGCCGGATGCGCGTGGCCGGTCGGCGGCGCCGGGCCGTCCGGACTGCGTCCTCCTCCGTACCCCGGGATGCCTGCCCCGACAGCGCGAAGGTGGGGGCTTTCCAGCCCAATCCCAGAGCCCGGGAACGTAGACGTGGTATGGGCTGATAAGCAGTTTGGCACGGGTTCCAAGCGGCCTGACCGAGGAACCCTTTTCAGCAAGCGAGCGGACCCCGGGCAGCTTTCGGACCCGTCCGCCTGAGGCGGGACGTCGGGTGGCGTGGGACGCCCTCTCCGCGCCCCGGCCGCCGACACCCCCGCCCTGCCGAC
>CAYUIN010000260.1:0-4486 GCA_964444695.1 uncultured Desulfocurvus sp. | reverse complement strand
CTCCGAGTTTCGTAAGTTCGTCGTGCGCGGATGATCGTGACTTAAGCCCGGCGGCCGAACAGGCCCACGCCCTGGGCCAGCAGGAACCAGACCGCGGAAGCCCCGGGCCAGTGCCGGACCACGGGTTCCGGGGCGCTGAACAGGCCCCGGAAGTCCCACTGCGCCAGGTACTTGCAGTGCAGCCCCCGGCCCAGGCGATGGGCCACGGGCACCCGGGGCCAGAAGCGCATCCACTCCAGGTCCCACAGCGGCAGCCGCCAGTCCAGGCCCAGGAAATCGTAGATCCGCTGCCCGGCCACCACGTACTTGGCCTGGCGCTCCTGCCACTCCCAACAGTCGTGCAGCACGGCCAGTTCCGTGGGCCCGTCCGGGGCCGGGTCCAGCCCGGCCAGCACGGCCCGCATCCGCTCGCGGACCAGGGCCAGGTTGCCCGGGGTGCGCATGTCGCGCCACAGGGCGAAGTGCTTGGCGCAGGCCAGGTCCATCAGCCGCTCCAGGTCCGCCCCCGGCTCCAGCAGGGCGCGCGGGATGTGCGCCCCGCAGCTGAAGTCGCCGGACTGGCCGTTGACCAGCACCGCGTCCGGCCCCAACAGGCCCTCGTCGCGCAGCCGCGACAGGGGCACGATGTCCTGCGGGTTGGGCACGGTGGACAGGCCGTCGGCGTACTCCCAGTAGCGGCGGCGCGCCGGGGACTCGTGGAAGGCCCGCATGGCGCGGCCCGTGGTGGGCACGAAGCGCCAGGGCAGGTCCAGGGCGGCGGCCACCCGGGCCGCGTGCCGGGCCTCGTGGTTGCCGGGCACGCCGTAGGAGAAGGTCTCGATGTGCGGGTAGCCGCGCTCCACCAGCTTGGCCGCCACCAGGCGCGAGTCCAGCCCGGCGGACAGCGGCACCCACACCGTGCGCCCGGCCAGGTCGTCCACCAGACGGTCGAACACGGCGTCCGTGGCCCGGCCCAGCTCGGCGATCAGTTCCGGCTCGTCGGCGTCCAGGAAGTCCTTGGAATGGAACAGATAGTAGCGCAGGGCGCGGTGCGCTTCCCGGCCCGGGGCGCGGTACAGCGCCTCCCCGGCCTGGAGCTGGGAGAGCCCGGGCAGCAGGGTCCGGCTCCCGGTGCAGTACCCGGCCATGAAGAATTCGCGCAGCGAGGTCTCGTCCAGGCCGGACAGCCCCGCCGCGTCGCGCACGGCGCGCGCGCAGCCCGAGAGGTGCAGCGTCCGGCCCGAACGGGCGTAGTACAGCGGATAGCCGCGCACGGTGTCCGCCGCCGCCAGCCACCAGTCCGGCCCCTGGACCACCACGGCGAAGTGCCCGGGCAGGGAGCGCAGCAGGGCGCCGAGCCCGGCCTCGTCCGGCGGCCCGTCGCGGTCCAGGGCCTCGGCCAGGGCCCGCGCGGAGGCCTGGCGCCCGGCGTAGTCCACGCGCAGCGCCCCGGCGCTGAGCCGCCGCCACTCGCCCCGCCCGGCGGGATGAAACCGCATCGGCGCGGTGCTCACGGCAGGGCCCTCCCGGCGCGGGGCGTGGCGGGGCGCGGCAGCGGGCTCACGCCTGCTCCGGCTTCAGGCGCGGGTCGAAATCCGCCAATCCGGCGACGAAGCGGGCCGCCAGTTCGGGCTGCGGCTCCGGGGACTTGTAGGTCTTCTCGAACCCGGACATGTCGAAGGAACAATCCAGCTGCGCCTTGCGCAGGCAACGCAGGGCCCGGGCCAGCCGGGGGTCGTCCTGGGTCATGGACAGCAGGTCGTCCACGGCCTCGCGGGTGGTGGCGTAGCAGTCCGCGAACCGCACGCTGGGCAGCAGGTTCACGGCCTGATGCACGCCGTAGGACAGCACCGGGCGGCCCATGTTCACGGCCTCGATGGCCGCCGTGCCGGTGATGGTCACCACCAGGGAACTGGCCTCGATCCAGGGCCAGCTCTTGGTGTCCGGGTGGGCCAGGACCACGTTCCCGATGCGGCGCAGCATGTCGTAGTAGTGCCGGGAGCGCATGCCGAAGGCGTAGGGCTGCTCCTTGACCACCAGCAGCGCGTCCGCGGGCAGGGACTTGGAGACCCAGGCGATGAGCTCGGCGGAGTTGTTGAACTCCGGGGACATGCCCTGCAAGGCGATCTCCGGCTCCAGGTGCATGGGGAAGTACACCAGACGGAAGCCCGCCAGTTCCTCGGGCTTCCTGCCGTGGCGCATGAAATAGGCGTGGCTCGTCTTGCGGCGGATGATGGGCGGGATCCAGCCCAGCAGGCGGTAGCTGTCCGGGTCCACGTTGCGCCGCACGATGCGCTTGGCCGCCAGCAGGATCTGCCGCGCGACGTCCTTGGCCGTGCGCTTCCAGGTGTAGGCCAGAAGCGAGTGCGAGAGCTTGGACCCGGCCTCCTGGACGTAGGGCTCCAGGGGCTCCTCGTCGCCCTGCGACTCGGCCACCAGCTCGCGGATGCGGTCCAGGTAGCGGGAGTTGGTCATGAAGTCGTTGTCCGAGATCATGAACCGCGAGGCGAGCTTGACCGGGCCCAGGGAATAGGAGGCCACGCCCAGGGCGCGGGCCACGCAGCTGAACTCCACCCGCTTTTGCAGGCCCAGGAACATGTCCAGGCGCAGCCCGCCCAGGATGTGTTCGGCCAGGGCGAAGCGCCCCACCATCTCGGACAGCTTGCGCTCGTGGCTCCACCAGGAGGAGCCCACGTCCGGGTAGCGGTCGGCGTTGACGATGTAGCCCTTGCCCAGGCCCCGGTCGTGGCCGATGTAGAAGGCCATGCGCACGCCGTAGCGCTCCTCGATCTCGCGGGCGCGGGCCACGGCCTCGGCCTCGGGCACCCGGAAATCCAGGTCCTCGACGATCACCAGCTCGCGGGCCAGGTCCGGGGCCTGCTTGCGGGCCAGGGCGGCGACGTTCTTGTCCTGGGCCACGATGACCACCTCGTGCGACTCCGCCAGGAGCCTGGCCACGCTGATCCAAAAGCCCTTCTGCTGGGAGGCGATGTAGACCCCGATGCGCATCAGAAGGCCTCCCTGGCGGGAATCTGGGAATCCTTGCCGTAGCCGAAGGCCTCCAGCACCCCGCCCAGGTGGCGCTCGATGAACGCCAGGTCCTCGGCGCCCAGGACCTTGAGCGGGCGGTTCAGGGCGCTCTTGTCGATGCCCCTCGTCTTGCTGAAGGAGCTGAGCCCGCTCCAGGGCTCGCCCAGCAGCGAGGGCTCCACCAGCTCCGGGACGTAGCTGATGCCGATGTGCTCGGCCACGGCGCGCATCACGGGCTCCGGATCGCCGATCAGGTCCTCGTAGCGGATGAGCAGCACGCCCCGGGAGCGCATCTCGTCCAGGTGGGACCACCAGAACAGGTAGTCCCGGACGGTTTCGCCGAAATTGAAGGGGTGCAGCAGCTTGACCCCGCGCGTGGCGCGGTACTGCATCAGGGAGTCGATGGCGTAGTACGGGTTGCGGATGATGGTCAGCCCCGCGAAGGACGCCACCTCCCGCTCGGCGGCCAGGGCGCTCTTGCCGTAGTCCGCCGCCTTGATGAACACGCCCTTGCGCCCGGTGTAGTCGTGGGGCATGGCCCCGGCGTAGGCGGCCACCAGGTGGTCCCAGATCGCGGCCACCGTGGTTTTGTCGGCCAGGCCGTCCAGGGCGCGCACGAAGGCCTCGCAGTCCAGGCCGAGGTCCTGTTCCATGCTGGCCCCGACCATGCTCTGCCGGTACACGCCCTCCACGTAGGGCAGGATGTCCCGGTCGATGAAGCCCTCGTAGAGCCTGGCCGTCGGGAAATTGCGGAAGATGTCGATGAACATCTCGCGGCAGCCCTGGTCGGTGTAGTCCCAGACGTGTTCCCAGAAATAGGCCTCGTCGTTCATGTCCACGATTTCCGGGTGCCCGTCGAACAGACGGTTGACCAGGGTCGTGCCGGACCGCTTGGGCCCGCTCATGACGATTGTCTTCATATGCTGCGTCGTCCCGTGAGTTGCGTTGTCTCCACGATGCCGGGTCAGCGCCCGGCCTTGGCCGTCCAGGCCAGCAGGGCTTCGAGGAGGATGAAGTCCTGTTCCGTATCCAGATCGACGGAGCGTTCCCTGGGCATGACCATGGCCGCCGTATCGTCCGTGTAGTAGCGCCCGTCCTGCAGGAAATCGGGCACGCGCACCACGTACACGGCGCCGTTGGGCACATACGCCGGGGGCAGGTCCTGCCTGCGGGTCGCGGTGAAATCCTGTTTGATCAGCGGCTCGATGCGCCCGCCGTCGCGCAGCGTGTACATCCAGTACGGGCTCTTGTCGACTTCGCACACGGTCAGGGCGGTCCGCGCCCCGGAGCCGTGCAGCAGCTCGACGCAGGCGTCGATGTCCGCCGCCGTGCGCAGGGGCGAGGTCGGCTGGAGCAGCACCAGGTAGTCGTAGCCCGGGCACTGCTCCAGGGCGTGCAGCGTGACCTCGGTGCCGGTGCTGGTGTCTCCGGCCAGCTCCGCCGGGCTGGACGTGCCCTTCGTGCGCCCGGCGGAGCT
>CAYUIN010000259.1:0-4521 GCA_964444695.1 uncultured Desulfocurvus sp. | reverse complement strand
AGGACTACACCGAGACCATGCACAAGGCGGGCAAGCCCTACCGCTACGCCTAACACGAGTTCCCGCGTCCGCTCCCCGCGCGGCTCCGGCCGCGCGGGGCGGACGCCTCGCCGCCGCACGGGGCGGCCCCTCAAGCCGCCTGCGCCCGGGCCGGGTCCGGGCGGCTTGTCGGTTTCCCCCGGCGGCCAACCGCGAAACCTCTCCCAAGGGGTCCCGTTTTGCCAAGCGCACTGCAAAAATACGTCATCTACGTCGACGCGGTGAACAAGCTCCTCGGACGCCTGGTCATGTACCTGGTCTTCGTCATGATGGGCATCCTGCTCTATTCGTCCATCTCGCGCACGGTGTTCAACTCCCCGGTCATCTGGGCCGTGGAGATGTCCCAGTTCACCATGGCCGCGTACTACCTGCTGGGCGGCGGATTCTCCATGATCCTGCGCGCCCACGTCCGCATGGACGTGTTCTACAGCACGTGGAAGCCCGTCACCCGCGCCAGGATGGACGTCCTGACCTCCGTGGTCCTTCTGTTCTACCTCGTCGTGCTGCTCTACGGCGGCATCTCCAGCACCAGCTACTCCCTGCAATACAGCCAGCGGAACTACTCCGCCTGGGCCCCCCTGCTGTCTCCCGTGAAGATCGCCATGTGCATCGGCATCTTCATGATGCTCCTGCAGGCCATCTCCAATCTCATCAAGGACATCGCCCGGGCCCGAGGCATCGATGTCGGTAAAACCTACGGAGACATCCTGCCATGAGCCATGAAATGATCGCCCTGTTCATGTTCTCCACGCTGCTCGTTTTGCTGCTCACGGGGCAGCGGGTGTTCGGCGTGGTGGGCTTCGTGGGGGCCGTGGCCTCGCTGTGGCTGTGGGGCGACGGCGGCGCCGAAATGCCCTTCAACGCCAGCATCGTGCTGCTCAACTGGTTCCCGCTGCTGACGCTGCCGCTGTTCATCTTCATGGGCTACATGCTCTCGGAGTCCGGCATCGCCAACGACCTGTACAAGATGCTCCACGTCTGGATGGGCCCCGTGCGCGGCGGCCTGGGCCTGGGCACCGTGGTGCTGATGGTCGCCATCTCCGCCATGAACGGCCTGTCCGTGGCGGGCATGGCCATCGGCACATCCATCGCGCTGCCGGAAATGCTCAAACGAGGGTACGACAAGCGCATGGTCACCGGCGTGATCCAGGCGGGCAGCTCGCTGGGCATCATGGTCCCGCCCAGCATCGTGCTCGTGCTCTACGGCATGATCGCCCGCCAGCCCGTGGGCAAGCTGTGGCTGGGCGGCGTGCTGCCCGGGCTGCTGCTGGCCGTGCTGTTCGCCGGATACATCGTCGTCCGCTGCTACTTCCAGCCCGAACTGGGACCGGCCCTGACCAAGGAGGAACGCGAGGCCTGCCGCCCCGAGCGCTTCAAGCTGCTGCGCGCGGGCATCCTGCCGCTGGCCATCATCTTCACCGTCACCGGCCTGTTCATGATGGGCGTCACCAGCCTGGTGGAAAGCTCCGCCGTGGGCGCCGCCGCCGCCACCCTGGCCGCCGTCGCCAAAAAGCGCCTGACCTTCCGCGTCCTGGACGACACCCTGCACAAGACGCTGTCCGTGAGCTGCATGTTCATGTGGATCATCATGGCCGCGCTGTGCTTCGGCGCCGTGTTCGACGGCCTGGGCGCCGTGCACGCCATCGAGAAGCTGTTCCTGGACGAGTGGGGCCTGTCCCCCTGGGGCGTGCTGATCATGATGCAGGTCTCCTACATCATCATGGGCATGTTCCTGGACGACACGGCCATGCTGGTCATCGTCGCCCCGCTGTACATCCCGCTGATCATCGAGCTGGGCTTCAACCCCATCTGGTACGGCGTGCTGTACACCGTGACCTGCCAGATCGCCTACATGACGCCGCCCTTCGGCTACAACCTGTTCCTGATGAAGGCCATGGCCCCCAAGGAAGTCTCCCTGGTGGACATCTACCAGTCCATCGTGCCATTCGTACTGCTGATGGTCCTGGGCCTGGGCATCCTGATGGCCTTCCCGCAGATCACCATGATCCTGCCCGACCTGTACTACGGATAGGACAACACGCCCCCCGGGGCGTGCGACCAACGCGGCGGTGCCGGGCGTCCCCCTGGGGCGCCCGGCGCCATCCCCGAAACCGCAACCCGCCAAGAAGCCACATGCACAGTTCCAGCGCCTTTTCCCGCCTGCCGCTGCGCGAGCTGCTGGCCCTGGCCTCTCCCCCGCGATCCGGGGACGTCCTGGCCGGGCTGGCCGCCCAGACCGAAGAACAACGCGTCCGCGCACAAATGGCCCTGGCCGACGTGCCCCTGACCCGCCTGCTCGAAGAACCCGTCGTCCCCTACGAGGACGACGAGGTCACGCGGCTGATCATCGACACCCACGACGCAGCCGCCTTCGCCCCCGTGAAAAGCTTCACCGTGGGCCAGCTGCGCGACTGGCTGCTCACCGAGGCCGCCGACCAGGCCGCCCTGGCAGACCTGGCCCCGGGACTGACCCCGGAGATGGTCGCCGCCGCCTCCAAGCTCATGCGCCTGCAGGACCTCGTCCTCGTGGCCTCCAAATGCCGCGTGGTGACCCGCTTCAGAAACACCATCGGCCTGCCCGGCCGCTTCTCCGTGCGCCTGCAACCCAACCACCCCACCGACGACCTGCGCGGCATCGCCGCCTCCACACTGGACGGGCTGGCCTACGGCTGCGGCGACGCCGTCATCGGCGTCAACCCCGCCACCGACAACCTGGAAAACATCACCCGCCTGCTGCACATGCTCGACGACGTGATCGGACGCCACGCCATCCCCACCCAAAGCTGCGTGCTGACCCACGTCACCACCACCATGGAGGCCATCGAACGCGGCGTGCCC
Source organism: uncultured Desulfocurvus sp. (assembly GCA_964444695.1). GTDB lineage: Bacteria > Desulfobacterota > Desulfovibrionia > Desulfovibrionales > Desulfovibrionaceae > Desulfocurvus. Next base: position 1,644 of record CAYUIN010000259.1, on the reverse strand, counting down.
GTGGACCTCTGCTTCCAGTCCATCGCCGGGACCGAGCGCGCCAACGCCAGCTTCGGCGTCTCCCTGGCCCTGCTGCGCGAGGCCCACGAGGCCACCCTGTCCCTGGAACGTGGCACCAAGGGCGACAACGTCATGTACTTCGAGACCGGACAGGGCAGCGAACTCTCCGCCGGAGCGCACCACGGCGTGGACCAGCAGACCGTGGAATGCCGCAGCTACGCCGTGGCCCGCGCCTTCCACCCGCTGCTCGTGAATACCGTCGTCGGCTTCATCGGCCCGGAATACCTGTACAACGGCAAGCAGATCATCCGCGCCGGACTCGAAGACCACTGCTGCGGCAAGCTCCTGGGGCTGCCCATGGGCGTGGACGTCTGCTACACCAACCACGCCGAGGCCGACCAGGACGACATGGACGCCCTGCTGACCCTGCTCGGCGCGGCGGGCTGCTCCTTCGTCATGGGCATCCCCGGCGCGGACGACATCATGCTCGGCTACCAGTCCACCTCCTTCCACGACGCCGCCTACCTGCGCCGCGTCCTCGGACTGCGCCCCGCGCCCGAATTCGAAGACTGGCTGCAACGCGTCGGCGTCATGGCCCCGGACGGCTCCCTGCGCCCCCTGGGCCGCGATAACGCGCTGCTCTCCCTGCCCGAAGCCGTCCAGCACGCCACAGGAGACGCCCCGTGAGCCGCACCGAACAGCACACCGTCACCCCCGACCACTGGGACGAACTGCGCCGCTTCACCGACGCCCGCATCAGCCTCGGCCGCTGCGGCGCCAGCCAGCCCCTGGCCGCCTCCCTGGCCTTCAAGCTCGACCACGCCAAGGCCCGCGACGCCGTGCGCCAGCCCATGGACGCCACGGCCATGGCCGCCGCCATCACCGCCCTGGGCCGGACCTGCCTGACCCTCGACTCCCAGGCCACCGACAAGGACCTCTACCTGACCCGGCCCGACCTGGGCCGCACCCTCCAAGACGCCTCCCGCGAAACCCTGGCCGCATACCACGGCCCCTACGACCTCTGCCTCGTGGTCGGCGACGGCCTCTCCGCCCGCGCCGTACACGAAAACGCCGTGCCCTTCCTGACCCACTTCCTGGCCGCCCTGGACACCACCCCCCTCACCCTGGCGCCCATCTGCCTCGTGCGCGGCGCCCGCGTGGCCGTCGCCGACGACGTCGCACACACCCTCGGCGCCCGCCTCTCGGCCATCTGCATCGGCGAACGCCCCGGCCTCAGCTCCCCGGACTCCCTGGGCGTCTACATGACCTACGACCCCAAACCCGGCACCACCGACGAGGCCCGCAACTGCATCTCCAACATCCGCGCCGCGGGGCTGCCGCCCGCCGAAGCCGCCCGCAAACTCGCCTACCTCGCCGAACACGCCCTGGCCCTGGGCTTCTCCGGCGTCCACCTCAAAGACAAAATGCCCGCCGCCTACCTCCCGTTCACGGCGCAGCCGCAGGCCCTCAAGGGGTAGCGGGGAGGAACGGGCGAAGGGGGGTACCCTGGGCGCACAGACCGCGTGGTCATGGGCTCGGGATGTCTGCCTCCGGCGGCTCAAGGGTTATCACCCTTGAGAATCCCGAACGGGCGGCCTGCGGGTTTGCTCAAGCGAAAGGCCCGGCTAAGCCGAGCCTTTTGTT
>CAYUIN010000258.1:0-4536 GCA_964444695.1 uncultured Desulfocurvus sp. | reverse complement strand
GCCCGCGATGAGCGGCATCACGTAGTGGAAGTTGTGCGCGATGTTGTGCAGGATCGGGATCTCGTTGAGCTTGCGGTTCTCCAGAATGTTCGGGATGAACTCAAGCGTCAGCACCAGCAGGTAGCAGGTGATGCAGAACATCACCTCGGTCAGCATGGAGTGGACGTTCGGGTGCCAGAAGCCGAACCAGGACCTGAGCGGCTGGCCCACGTCCAGGGCCAGGACGAGCATGGCGCCGGAGTAGCAGATGAAGCCCACGATGACCGTGAGGTTCACGATCTTCTCAAGCTCCTTGATGTCCAGGATGTACTTCAGCAGGCCGGTGAAGAAGGCTCCCGCGCCCAGGGCGATGACGCCCAGGTCGAAGGTGATCCACAGGCCGAATCCGAAGTAGTTGTCCAGCGCCGTGCGGGCCAGGCCGTCCGGCAGCAGGATCATCAGCGCCTCGTACAGGCCGAGCGCGGCGACAACGCCGACGGCGCCCAGCCAGAGCAGGAATTTGCCGAGCGAGCAGCGCTCGACGCCTTCGGGCCACAAAGCTCTATCCATGGTGAGCACCTCCCTCGCCCGCCTGGGCGCCTTCACTTTCAAGGTAGAAATCACCCTGGCGGCGGACCCAGGCCCGCTTGCTCATGTAGTAGACCTGGGGATCGGTGCCCAGGCGCTCCAGCAGGCGGAAGGTGTCGTGGCTGCGCACCAGGTGGTACACGGCGTGCTCGGGGTTCTTCACGTCGCCGAAGGTGATGGCGCCGGTGGGGCACGCCTCGGCGCAGGCCGGGACGTACGCGCCGTCGGGCAGCTTCTCGGGGTCCTGCCCGGCAACGCGGGCGGCGTCCTTGGCGTACATCAGGCGGTGGTGGCAGAAGCTGCACTTCTCAACGACGCCGCGCGAGCGCACGGAGGTGTTGGGAGTGAGCTGCTTTTCCATGCCTTCGGGCCACACGGGCTGGTCCCAGTTGAACACGCGGGCGTGGTAGGGGCAGGACGCCATGCAGTACCGGCAGCCGAAGCAGCGCGGGTAGATCTGGCTGACGATGCCACCGTTTTCATTCTTGTCGGTCGCCGTCGCGGGGCAGACGGACACGCACGAGGGCATGCCGCACTGCATGCAGGGCCGCGGCAGGAACGCGGTGTCGCTGCCGTCGCCGAGCTCGAAGATGGTCAGCCACTCGAGCTTCTTGAAGCGGGTCGGGAAGCCCTTGGCCTCGATGCGCTTCAGTTGGTTTTCCTGCGGGGCGAGGTTGTTTTCCTTGTTGCAGGCCACCGTGCATGCACCGCAGCCGGTGCACTTGTCGATGTCGATGACCATGCCCCATCTGATCGGGAAGTCTTTGAACGTGGACATATTTCTTCCTCTCCTTATGCGCCGGCGATGTTCACCCGGATGTCGGACCACACGGACAGGCCGGTCCGGGGTTCATCGGCCGCTGCCAGGACCTTGTAGGCGTTGTCGCCCAGCCCCTTGCTGAAGCCGTCTCCCGCGGTGTGGCCGAAGCCCAGCGGAGCGGCGACCACGCCGGTCATCACCTTCTCGGTGACGTGCACGCGGGCCGTCATCTCGCCGCCGGGACCGGCCAGGCGCACGGTCTGGCCGTCGGACACGCCGCTCATGCGGGCGGTCTTGGCGTTCATCTGGACCATCAGGTCCGAGGCGCGCACGGTCACGGCGTTCACGGCGGGCAGGGCCACCTTGGCGGTGCCGAGGTTGTGCTTGGTCACCGAGGCCAGGACCAGGGCGCCCTCGCCCAGGGCCCTGGGGGCCGGGGCGGCGCAGGCGGCCAGGTTCGGGGCCAGGCAGGCGCCCGCGTCGGCCACATGGGCCTTGCCGCGGCTCAGGGAGCCCCAGTCGGCGCCCAGGGCGACGGCCTTGGCCTTCAGGACGTCCCTGAAGGCGCGGTAGCCCAGGTCCTTGCCCATGGCGCGGGCCAGGGAGAGCAGCACGTCGGCGGTGGTCCTGGTGTCGAACACCGGGGCGATGACGGGCTTGTTCATGCTGTAGACGGCCTTCGGGGCGCCGTGCGGCGTGTACACGTCGTCGTAGCGCTCGATGGGCAGGCTGCTGGGCATGATCAGGTCGGCCAGCTCGGCGGTCTCGTCCATGAAGCTGGAGAAGCTCACGGTGAACCCGGCGCGGGTCACGGCCTTGGCCATCAGCTCGGCCTGCGGCAGGGCGTAGGCCGGGTTGGCGTCGTAGACCAGCAGCACGTCGGCGCGGGCCTGGCCCTCGGCCAGGGAGCGCAGGAAGGGCACGACGTCGGCGGCGTAGCGCTTGGAGGCCGGGGAGGCCCCGTCCACCACCACGGGCGCGTCGGGCACCACGTGCACGCCGCCGGCCACGTTCAGGCGGCCCAGCAGCGCGTTCAGGCCCAGGGAGGCCATCAGCGCGCGGGCGCCCTGGCCGGGCTCGGCGCCGGCGATGACCAGCGGGCGCTTGGCCCCGGCCAGCTCGGCGGCGATCTTCCGCAGCGCGTCGGCGCGCACGCCGGTCTCGCGCTCCACCTGCATCGGGGCGTAGTGGGCGGCCACGTCGCGCTTGAAGGCGTCCAGACCCTCGGCCTCGGCGCTCAGGCCGCGCTCCATCAGCGCATGGGCCAGGCCCAGGGCCAGGGAGGCGGCGGAGCCGGGGCGCGCCTGGATCCACTGGTCGCAGACCACGGCGGTGTTGTTCAGCACCGGACCGGCGTAGACGTACTTCGCCGTGGCGGGCTGGCCGGAGGGATGCGAGTCGGAGAAGGCGCGGGCGTTGCTCACCGAGGCGCCGGAGCTCTCCAGGGCATCGGCCCCGAGCAGCAGCACGTAGTCGGCGTTTTCGATGTCGTAGGCCACGCGGCCCTCGGCGCCGACCATCTCCAGGGCCTTGGCGGCGGCCTGGGTCTCACCGGGCATCATGTACAGCTGGCCGTTCATGCGGCCCATGAAGGCCTCGAAGACCTCGGCGCTGGAGCCGGTGTCGTCGCCGCTGATCATCACCGGCTTCTCGGCGCCGGACAGGCGCTCGGCCAGCATCTGCTCGGCCTGCTCCCAGCTGATGGGCTCGTGCCCGGAGGCGGTCTTGACCATGGGCTGACGCACGCGGGCGCCGCTCATCAGCAGGCCCACCTCGGCGGCGGCCATGGCGGACACGCCGCCGCGCGACAGCGGGTGGTCCGGGTTGGAGGCCACGTTGACGGGCATCCCGTCCACCAGGGCCACGCGCACGCCCGCCCCGGAGGGGTCGAGCTTGGAGGCCATGTCGGCGAAGTACGTGGCGCGGAAGGGAACCTTGGGGTTCCATTTCCAGTTCTGGGTCCAGATGGAAGCGTCGTCCGTCAGTTTCCAGGGAATCGGGGTGATCATCAGCCCCGCCCCGGCGCCTGCGGCAAAACTCAAAAAGGTTCGTCTATTCATAATCTTTGCCACCTTGTTTCTAGCGATGACAGACGTAGCAGGCGTTGCTCTGGCCGTTCTCGGCGTGGCAGCGCTCGCATTCCCACATCTTCATGGTGCCGCGGCTGTAGGCCGGGTCCACGCCCACGCCCCTGCCGAACACGATCTTGTATCCGCCGTTGGAGTAGCCGGTCAGGATATTGCGATAGTGCGGGGGCGGGGTTTCGGAATTGCCCACGTCGGGGTGGCAGGTCGTGCAGTCCTTGTCCGCGTGCGCGGCGTGGGAGAAGAACACGTTGTCGGGCTGATCCTGGTAGATGAGCCACGGCACTTCCTTCTCTTCGTTCACGTACTCGTTGATGAACTTCTCCTCTTCAGGATTTTCGCCCATCATGTCCGAGTGGCACTCGGCGCACGATTCGGTGGAGGGAATGCCGTTGTAGGAGCCGTCTTCGTTCAGGAAGTGACAATCCTCACAGGACATTCCGGCATCTTCGATGTGGATGGTATGGCTGAAATTGATGGGTTGCTGCTCCACGCTGAACAGCACCCGGGGGAACCACCACCAACCCACGAGAAGCATTGCCACGAACCCTACGAAGAACGGCAATGCTCCTCCGCTTTCAGAAGTTTTCTTCACCATATGCTCTCGCCTCATCCTTCGGTAAAAGAGTTGCTAGGCAGGCGCGGGACCGGCATCCCTCCCGGTCCGTAGGCCCCTCGGCCCTTACCACAACCCCGCCAGGGCGCGTCCTGCCATCCGGCCGAGAGTTGCCGGACGACGCGACCGTGCGGGGTTCGAAACCAAGGAAAAATCATTGAGAGACGCAGCAGTTCTATGCACGAGAGCAAAGGCCTGTCAAGGCTTAATGAAATAATTCACGAACCTGTTTTTCCTTGTCCGGCTCCACTTTCCGACACATCGACAGCCCCTTGCGGGCAGCTCCGGGGGCCCCGGAAGAATCGCGGACGGCCCCCCGGTCGAGGCCCCCTACTCTCCCTGCCCGTCCCCGGCGGCGTCCGGGGCCTGTCCGGCCTCTGGCGCCACGCGGCCGTACACGTCGTCGAAACGCACGATGTCGTCTTCCTCAAGATACGGCCCGGACTGGATTTCTATGATCTCCACGGGCACCTTGCCGGGGTTGCCCAGGCGGTGCAGGCTGGTCTTGG